>CAYJQQ010000055.1:0-6201 GCA_964372285.1 uncultured Gammaproteobacteria bacterium
AAAGGGCGGTAAAGGGCTGGAAATCGTTCGAGGGGCATTCTCCTCACAAACCCTACATTGATGAAGTAGTAATTAAGTGTAAAAAATGTGGAAATGAAGTAAAAAGAGTTGACGATGTAGGTAATCCCTGGCTTGACGCAGGAATTGTTGGTTACTCGACTATAACGGAAAACAATCGAGGAGAGCCGTCATATTTAAAGAATAAAGAAGAGTGGAGAAAGTGGTTCCCTGCGGATTTTATAACAGAATCATTTCCTGGACAGTTTAAGAATTGGTTTTATGCCTTGATAGCCGAGTCGACAGTGCTTGAAAATGCTACGCAATTTAAAACGGTTCTAGGATTTGGGACATTGCTTGGTGAAGATGGACGGCCGATGCATAAGAGTTGGGGAAATATGATAGAGTTTCATGAAGGAGCTGACAAAATTGGCGTTGACGTGATGAGATGGATGTATGCCCGACAGAATCCGGCCGAAAATATGCTTTTTGGCTACAAAAAAGCCGATGAAGTAAGGCGACAGTTTTATTTAATTTTATGGAATGTCTATAAATTTTTTGTCGAGTATGCAAATTTGGATAATTACAAAATTAGATGGGGCTTTTTAGGAAAAAATATATTAGATAGATGGACTCGCAGTAAATTTTCTCGGCTAGTATTATCCGTTGAAAAAAGTCTTAAAGAACATAATTCAAAAGATGCGGCTCTGGAAATTGAAAAATTCGTTAATGATTTATCCACTTGGTATATAAGGCGGAGTCGGGATAGAGTCTGGGTAAATTCGGATGATGAGGATGACAAGCGAAGTTTCTATCAAACTCTCCATTCAGTCTTAGCGAATCTTTCGATAATTCTTTCTCCTTTTATGCCTTTTATAAGCGAAGAAATATTTTCAAATTTATTGGATGAGGAATCAGTTCATCTTACAAACTGGCCAAAAGTTTATAGGTCGTATATTGATGATCCGCTTGAGAAACAAATGGAGTTGGCAAGGAAAATTGTTGAGGCCGGGCATGCAAAAAGAAAGATGCTTAAGAAAAAAGTTAGAATGCCGCTTGCTAAACTTACACTTGATCTGACCGGAAACTATTCTAGCATTTCAGATGAAATTTGGGAAATAGCATTGAAAGAACTTAACGTAAAAAATTTATTGATCAATGGCAAAATAAAATATCCAAAAAAAGAAGTAAAAGTTACGGAAGAACAGCTGAAAAAAGAAGGAGATCTGCGAGATCTTTTGAGACAAATTCAAGGTCAAAGGAGAACATTAGCTCTATCGCCGGGGGACAAAATCTTACTCACGCTGCCGAGAAAATTTTCAGAATACAAAGAATTTCTAATGAAACGGGTGATGGCTAAAAAAATAACGATCGCAGACGAACTAAAAGTAACCATATGACACAACTTTTGCTTCCTGTATTTTTTCTTTCTCTGGTAGGTTTTTTTAATATCTTCGGAATTAAACAGAGTCTGGCTTTAAACCAGATTTTTTATATCATGGCAGGATTCTTGATGTTTTTTATCATCAAAAAGATAGGAAGAAATTTTTTCATCTCAAATGCGCATTTATTTTATTGGTTTTTCTTCTTCATTCTAATCCTAACTTTTTTTATCGGTTTAGAAGTTAAAGGTTCCAGGAGATGGATAGATTTTTATTTTTTCAATTTTCAGGGTTCAGAAATTTTTAAGGCATTTTTCGTCTTATTTCTTGCCGATTTTTTAGTCAGAGATTATAGAATATTCAACTCACCCAATATTTTTATTTTAAGTTTTATTTTTTTTATTCTACCTGCCTTTATTATTTTTAAGCAACCCGATCTGGGCAATGCAGCAGTTTATTTTTTTAGTTATATAATGATGGTACTTTTTTCCGATCTGCCCAAAAAATATATATTTTATTTTTGTCTAATGCTGATTGTTATGCTGCCATTAGGCTGGAATTTTATGAAGAGTTATCAAAAAGATAGGATCGTTAGTTTTCTGAATCCCCGAATTGATCAGCAGGGGACCTCATACAATATGACTCAAGCTATAATAACCGTTGGTTCGGGAAAATTTATCGGAAGGGGGCTTGGACTTGGTACACAATCGCGCCTATATTTTCTTCCGGAGAATCATACGGATTTTGCCTTTTCTTCGTTAGTCGAACAGTTTGGTTTTATTGGTGGTTTTGTCGTTATAATTTTGTATTTGATTATTATCATATTGATTTTAAAAAGGCTTTTTGCTTCATATTCTTTAAGGGAAGCAAGCGACAAAAAAAATTTCCTATATAGCGTCGGTTTCCTATCTTATTTTATCTTTCAAATTTTGGTTAATGTTGGAATGAATTTGGGACTTTTTCCGGTAACTGGAATAGCTCTTCCTTTTATTTCCTTTGGCGGCTCTTCTTTTGTGGCTGTTATGATTGGCATGGCACTTATTCCTTGAACAAAATAAGTTCTTTTTGTGTATAATATATCAATGACTAAATTTGCAGTTGTAAAAACTGGCGGAAAACAATATCTGGTGAAAGAAAATGAGCAAATTGTTGTTGATAGATTAGCAGTTAAACAAGAAGAGAAAGTGGAACTCGAGAAATTAGCTCAATTTGATGACGATAAATTGAGTCTGCAGCTCGGAAAACCTGCATTAAAAGAGAAATTGACTGCAACGGTAGTCGAGCATCTGAAAGGTGATAAAATTAGGGTGGCCAAATTTAAGGCAAAAGTAAGGTATAGAAAAGTTAGAGGATTCAGGTCGAGGTTGACAAAGATAAAGATTGTTAAAATTTAGTCTATAAAGTCTTTAAAGTTGAAAGTGAGTTCTTATTTTATAGACCTTATGACTTTATGGACTTTTGACTAAGGTATATGGCTCATACTAAAGCTCAAAAAGCGGTTTCGGGAAATAGAGATTCAAGGTCAAAAAGGCTTGGTGTTAAAGTATATGCTGGAGAGACTGTAAAAGCCGGTTATGTAATAGTCCGTCAAAGAGGCAGCAAAATAAACGCCGGTCCAGGGGCTTATCTTTCACGCGACTTTACGATCATGGCGTTAAAAAACGGAGTGGTAAAATTTGTTGATAGGCGAGGCGAAAAGTATGTCCATATTGTCTGACGTTGAAGTAGTTATAGAAACGATAAAAACAGAAACGGATATCATGCAAAAGGTCAGATCGCTGACGCAACTGATAAAAGTGAATGACTTAAAAGTAAAGGATGTCGCTCAAAAATTGGGTGTAAAGTCTTCCTACATTTGTCATCTGCTTCGTTTAAATCGCTTGCCAGAAGCAATAATAGACGGATACTATTCTAATAATATTTCGTTGAGTCACTTATTCATCATCTCTCGTGTTAAAGAAACAGCCAAGATGTTGGAAGTTTATGAAAAAGTATTGGCAAATTCTTTGACAGTAAAAAAAACCGAAGAGCTTATACGGGATATTCTCTATAGTGTAAAGACTCAAGGAGAGTATATAAGTCCTGAAGAAAAAGAAAATATTATTCAAAAAGTCACTTCGCAAAAGAAAAATCTAAGTTTAAGAATAATTCAGACAAGAACAAAAAGCAAAATAATTTTAGAGATAAAAGGGGATCTAGAGTATACCAGTAAAGAGGTGCGCGACTTGATTAAGAGCTTTGAGGCGCGGTGAATTGTAGGACTGGAGGTAGTTTGGAAGAGGGTTTTTTATTGCTCCCACTTTAGTTGCAGGATAATAACGGAAGAATACATCTCCGATAATCGACTCAAATGGAATGGGTCCAAATTCTCTGGAATCAGACGATCTTGGTCTGTTGTCTCCCATAACAAAAAGCATTTCGGGTGGAACTGTGACAGGAATGTTTTCTTTTAAATAGCCACCCTCCCACAAGTTAGTTTTTGCAGAAACATAATTTTCTGGAAGAAGTTCACCATTTATGTATAGTTCTTTCCCGTTGATTTCGATTTTATCCCCGGGGAGTCCGATGATTCGCTTGATGTAGTCGATATCAGGATTTTTGGGTGATTTAAAAACGATGACGTCTCCACGATGGGGCTTGCGGAATTTATAGGTGATTTTGCTGGTTAAAATATATTCACCGGAATAGAATGAGGGTTCCATCGACGCTCCTTTAATTTGATTAGGCGCCATTATAAAAAGGTAGATTACTATAAAAAGCGATCCTATAAATACAATCGTTTCAAGAATGTCCATCACAAAATCGATTATCCCTTTTACAACAACCATAAGTTTTTATTGTAATTAAGACATGTATGAAATACAAGTCCACCCGCTTGTCATCCCGAGGAGCGAAGCGACTAGGGATCTAGCAGAGCGTAAAAATGATATAATAAATTTCAGGTCGCTTAGCTCAATGGTAGAGTACTTCATTCACATTGAAGAGGTTGAAGGTTCAAATCCTTCAGCGACCACAACTAATTATTTCACTTCCTGGCTTAATCGCTCTGCCGACAAAAGAAGAATCTCGCTGAGAGGGAGATTATTTTTTGAGAGTTCTTCTTGGGCTTTTTGGAGTTTGTCGTTCATTTGAGTCAGAGATACTGATCTATCGCTGACTTTTTTTTTCTTATTTTTTTGTTCAAGAAGGTGTTCTTCAAGCTTAGAATATTCTTTTGTTAAATTAGTTAGCTTCTTCTGTAGTTCTTTTCGAGTGGGTATATAGTTTGAAACATCTGATGTTCTGTCATAAAGATTTTCGAACTGATAAATTATCTCATACAGCTCATTTCTAAATGTAACTTTAGCTTTTCTTCGCAATTCAAATATTTCTTCATGAGATTCTATTAGCTGACGTCTCATCTCCTTGAATTTTTTTTTGCTAAAACTAGATTTGGCATATTTTAATTCTTCGATTGCTTCATCGAGATCTGGTTGGTTATATTCCTTATTTAAAATATTTAACTTTTTAATCAATAAATCAAATAGCGATAAGATGTCATTTTGGTTCACAGGAAAATCAAGGAGACTTTGCGGACTAAACGTAATTATATAAGTATCTGTCTGCAGAATCGGGAAAAGTTTATTTATTTCTCCATTAATCTTAAACCACTTATCTTCATCTTCTGAAATTTGCCCAATTAGGATTGCATATTGACCACCAGGAGCTTTACCTTTTACTTTTAGTGTGTAGTCACCAGCTTGGGCATTTTCTATGAAGATTAATCCTTCCTGTTCGTGATATTGCTGATTATTGAAATCCACCCGCATTTCAGCGGAAGAAAGCAGTGCAAAAATTATAGACGGCGTAACTTTGGTTGCTTTGCCTTCGGCAATCTGATTATCCTTGTAAGGAATATTCAATTTATCAAGAATTGTTTTAACCGATTTTGATTTATAGATTATTTCTCCGTGATCGGCAGTGAGAATGGTAAAATCGTTTCCGGCCAGGGCGCTTAGCGATGTTATGACGCCGTCTCCTATATCATAGCGGTTTTCGATCGGTCTTCCGTCAGGGTAGTTGTCAAAAAGCGCATCAAGTAAATTTTTCTGGCCGACTTTAAAACCCAAGAGCGTATTGTCTTTTTCACCGGCAATCGCTGACAACTTAGGAAAGAGTTGGGGGAAGTTAACCGAATGTTGAAGTAAAGATGTGTTTTTAATTGTCATGGACTGAATAGGGATGAGATTATTGTTGCTATCAGTCAGAAAGTCGTAGATGGGAAATAAGTCTTTAGCTACGGGTATGACCTTCTGAACTGTATCTTTGTCTGTTTCAAAATTCTTCCTATTTATTGAAAAGACAAGTTTTTGCATTAACCAAATAATCGAGTTATCTCTTTCAATTTCGCCTGCCTCGACGAGTTTATAAGTTTTTGCAGTACCGAGATGAGGAGACCCGACTGTAATTATTTTATTGACAGAGTTAGTTCCGAATTTTTGTCCGAAAATTCTGACAACGAGCCCACCGAGCGAATGACCAATCAGATCAATCTGTGAAGAGGTTAAATTCTTGGTTATGAGAAAATTACTTAGATCATCGGCTGATCCGTCCAAGTTTTTTCGCCAGTCGTAAGCAAATATATAATAATCTTTGTTTTTCACGTACTGTAAATTTTCCAGGGATTTAGTTAGACCTTCGTATTCCTTGACAAAAGGGAGGAGTTTCCACTGATCTTGGGAAATTGCAGAATTATGTAGCATTGCTTCTTTATTCCAGGATGACATCATCCCGGGAACAATGACTATTATATTTTTAGTATTAAGCGGTGTGGGAGTTGGTG
>CAYJQQ010000056.1:0-6155 GCA_964372285.1 uncultured Gammaproteobacteria bacterium
CGTTTGCCGAAGACAGTCGCTCCGCCCTCATGATAATTATTGGGGTTACAACATGTGGCGTCATCTTGTTTAATCCAGCGATTCCTTCTTTTTTTAAAACAAATCCTATCTGTCCTAAGTCTGGCCTTACATGGTAAGCCTTTTCAATCTGGGGTCTGAGACTTTTATCGCCCTTGAGCATCCAGGAAAATGCGTCTAATACAGTCATGTCAGAAAATCCCAAACGCAGTACTCCCACAGGAATTCGAACCAAATAGCGGCAAGATAGCGGGTCCAACTGACTGATAAGCTTGGCTAAAAGCTGCACCTTAACATCCTGCGAGCCCTCTTTTGCGGCGCTGGCCAATTCATAAAGACTGTCGTATACTTCCAAAATAGACAGGTCTTTCTGCTCTAATGACCTGATCTGTTTTTTGAAATATTCGGTTGCCCGTCCTAAATCACCAATCTTTTTAAACTGCTGTTCAAATGTTTTTTTATCAATTGACAGGGCGGTGACTACCGCCCTGCCGATCATTTTCTCTGCCATTCCGAATTCGATCGCATTATAGAGCGGCGCTAATCTTCCCTGAAGCAGATAGACTGTTTTTTCAATTTCATCGCTGTTTAATTTTTTAAAAAGTTCTGCAAGGAGGCTTGTTATAGTTAAACGGGAGGCTGTTTTTTCGATCTGTTCAACAAAATGCGCAAGTTTACTGAATTTCATAGTTCGATTACCGAACGGGTCATTTATTAAATAAAAATAAATAAGCAATGGTTAGTCCAACAAGAAACAAAATTCCCAGTGCGAATGTAAAAAAACCCTCCTCACGTCGCGAGATTTTGTAGATTCCTTCCGCTACCAGCGTTAGAGCAAAAAGACCTGGCAAAAGAAATCCAAGATAGACAATCTGCAAGAGTTTATCATCCATCAGCTATATTATATTCAAATAAACTCGAAATTAGAATATCGAAACTCGAAACAAATTCTAATCTTCTAAATCCAAATGTTCTGAATGCTTTTTTTTGATTTTGCTAATTTGTATTTTGAAAATTGTTTAGGATTTCGGATTTCGTGCTTCGGATTTTAATTATCAGTTATATCATTACATATCTAGCCGATTTTGTACTTCCTACTTTTTTTATAAGTTCTTTTTTTATCAAATCCTGCAGATCGCGCAGCACCGAATCCTCGGAAATGTTAGGAAAAAGGCTGGGGAAGATTTGATTTTGGAGATAACCTACTTCTTGAATATATTCTATAATTTTAACCTGTCTTTCCGTCAGATAAATCTGCTTGCCGCCAAACTTTTCTTTTAATTTAACGTCTTTGGACAGCTTTAAGATCCTCTCTTTAATTTTTGAGAATTCCACAGCAGCACCAAAGGTAAAGTATTCCAGCCAGGAGGCAAGATTTCCCGCAGAGGCTTTTTGTAAATTTTGGTAGTATGAGACTGCATCTTTATCATAATATTCTTCTAAGGAAAAGAACCTTCTGATGTCATAGCCTCCTAGAAGTAGTATCAATGTTGCCAGAACTCTGGCTACACGCCCATTGCCGTCAATAAAGGGGTGGATCCGTACCAATTCATGATGAGCAATGCCTGCCTTCAAAACCGGATGAATCTGATCTTTATCTTCTCGATTCAACCAGTAGAGATACTCCCTCATTAAAAATGGTATTTCTATTGGCAACGGAGGCCTGAAGGTTACCTCCCCAGTCTCCGAATTTCTTATAACAACTTGTTTTTCCCTGTATTCTCCGGCTAATTCAGGAGAAAGAATCTTATAAACAATAATTCTATGAAGTTTTTTGATAACCTGTTCAGTAATTCTTTCAATTTTTTTGACTGCTTCTTCATCGATAAACTCGATTACTTTTCTATAGTTGATTATCTCTTGTATATCTCTCGGTCTACCAACAACGTCTTTTCCTTGTAATATATCTTTTGCATCTTCTTTATGTAAAGGATTTCCTTCGATATGAGTTCCGTGATAAGCCGATCTGACTATAGCATCTTCCTTAAACTGCTTTTCCCACAAAGGCAGTAAAGGAGAATGCCGTATGACCTCTTCGGACGCCTCAATCTTGGCTATGTTGTTGAGGATTTTGTTAGTGATGGTGAATGAAGGAGCAAACATTAAAATATTATAACGGAAAACACTCTATGAAGGTTTGTAATCAGAAAGCATTAAAACTTTTTCATCTCTAATTTTCCCGTGGGCTTTTCTATCGTCGCTTATAAGTTGACAGTCTTCAGCTTCTGCCAAAGCAGGAAATAATCCATCGTAAACTGTAATATTATTTTTTTCTGCTATCTCTATTGTTTTGATTAAAACAGTCTGTGTAGGATGCTCAATAGTAACTGGCAGTCTATAAATAATATTAACAATTTCTTTTATTTCAGCCTTAGTTAACTTTTTTCCTATTCGTAATACATTTATAAGCTCTAACAATAATAGATTCGGGATGATAATATTAATTCTTCCGTCAATAAAGTCTTGATAGATTTTAGAAGCCTTGTCTATGTGTTCTTCTCTCTCTTGGTTAAACCACTTTATAACAACAGAAGTATCTAAAATATAAGTCTTCATATTTTAAAAATGCGTATCTCGAACTTTTCGCAAATATCTTGTTAAAATTATCTTCCTTCCCAACTTACTTACCCGTTTCATCTCCTCCCATAATTTCATCGCTTCTTTCTTATCCAATCTCCTCTTGGGATAATGAGAATGTGAAGGAATCAAAGCCTCGACTTTAAAGCCATTTTCAATCGTCCGGACTCTCACGACAAATTCATTGCTATGCCAATCTAATGCCTTTCTTATATCGTAAGGTACCGTCATCTGACCTCGTTCTCTGATTTTCGTGATTTTTTGTATGTAATTCATATTTTCTGATTTTAAGAATATCGTATTATTCGGGGTTTGTCAAGGAGAAATTTTTGGATATGATATAATTTTTTTTATTTTTAATGACTACGTCTAAACCATATCAAAAAGTTGTAGATTATTTTCAAGCGCTCGAATCTAAAATCGGTTATGATTTGGTATTAGGCGGAGTAAAACATTTTGGCTATTATCCATCTGAAAAAGCAAAAATTAGTGAGAAAAAAGCACAGGAATTAATGCAAGATTTGATAGCTAAAAAACTTAAACTAACAAAAGACGATAAAGTACTTGACGCCGGTTGTGGTCAAGGAAATGTAGCCTGCTATCTGACAACTAAGCATAGCTGTAGTGTTACAGGAATAACAATAACTCCCTTTGAAGTTGATAAAGCACAAAAACTTGCTCAAAAGCTAAAAGTATCTGATAAAGTTAAATTTTTAAAGATGGACTATACAAAAACTAACTTTCCTGATAATTATTTCGATGCAATCTATACTATGGAAAGTTTTGTCCACGCCTATGATGTGAAAAAATCCTTAAAAGAATTCAAAAGAATTTTGAAATCTAAAGGAAAAATTGTCTTTTTTGAGTATTCGATCCCAGACGACAAAAAGATAAGAGAATTCGACAAAAAAGAAAGGCTCGGTTTTGAAAAACTTACAAAATGGGTGATTGAAAAAGGCGCTATGTTTAACCTAAAGAAATTAAGATATGGTGTCTTTCCAAAAATTCTCAATGAAATAGGTTTTGTTGATATCAGCGAAGTCAACATTACTAATCACGTCAAACCATCGCTTTTGAGATTGTATTGTTTAGCAACAATACCCTATCAAATAGTTAAATTATTTCAGCTTAGAGAATTTTTTTTCAACACTACAGTTGCCGGGGAATGGTTCAAAGTTCTTTTGGAATACGAAGATGCGGATTTATTTCGCTACAATATCACCTCAGCTCAAAAGCCTTGATGTTATCTTCCGAATCTTCTTTGTCTTAAGGAGTATTCTTTTATACATTCTTCAAAATCTTGTGGAGAAAAATCTGGCATATATTTTTTGACAAAAATATATTCGGCATACTCTGCCTGCCAGATCATGAAACCGGATGTTCGTATCTCTCCACCGGTTCTAATAACTAAATCAACATCTGATCGTGGCAAACTTTTTGTATCTAAGAATTTATCTAAATTTTCTTCATTTATCTTGGAAATTGGGAATTGGGAATTGGGAATTCCACACACAGCTCGGATAATATCATCTCTCCCTCCGTAGTCTAAAGCAATAACAAAATAATATTTGCTAAATTTTTTTGTCTTTTCTTCAGCCTCTCTTATCTTATCTACCAGACTTTTTGGAATCCTGTCTTTCCTTCCGATATGGATAATTCTAACCTGTTCTTTTAAGGCCTCCTTCAAATATTTACCGACTGCGCTCTCGCCAAGCTTCATTATATAGCTAACTTCTTCTTTAGTTCGGTCCCAATTTTCAGTAGAAAAAACCCAAACAGTTAAAATTTTTATCCCCAGTTGTCTAGCTTTTTTACCTATCTCAATGACTCGATTCAATCCCCGCCTATGTCCTTCAAATGTAGGCAAGCGTCTTTCTCTTGCCCATCGCCTATTACCATCAAGAATTATTGCAACATGAGTTGGAATAATCATTAGTGTGATACGAATCTACGAATAATATGCGAATATTGCGAATATACTAATTCAGATTATAAAGTTCAGTATTAGCATATTTGTAGATTCGCATAGAAATTCGCATCAAATTAGCATCATTCGTATTATATTATAGTCTTGCTTGACTTAAAAAATCATTTTCTATACACTCATATTATGACTCCTTATGAAATAAATGAGACCACCTTTCCACCTGCTAGATTTGGGTCTATTGGAGGTCTTTTAAATATCATCATCCCAATTCTAATCTTTGGCGCTGCTCTTCTTTTGTTAGTCATGCTTTTATACGGCGGTTTCACCATGCTTACCGCAGGTGGAAACCCAGAAAATGTTGAAAAAGCCAAAAAAATAATGACTTTTGCTATAATCGGATTAATCGTCGTTATCCTTAGCTTTCTTTTTGTCAAAATAATTGGAATTATTTTTAATATTGCTCTGCCGCTCTAATTATGAATTTAGCCCAAGTTGATCCGACTATCCAACAACTCTTTGGGACAGTTGCTCCTCCACCTGGAGCACCTACTGATTTAGGAGTTTTTATCGGTGGAACTATCAGAATTTTTTTAATCGTCGCAGCTTTAGCCTTATTGATTTACTTATTGTGGGGGGCTTTTGACTGGATAACATCCGGAGGCGAAAAAGAAAAGATTGAAAAAGCCAGAAATAAAATTACCCACGCCGTGATCGGAATTATCGTCGTTATCTTTGCGCTTTCTCTATTCGTAGTTATAGCCGGAAATGTTCTTAATATTATTACGATCAGCCCAGGAGGCTGGCAATTTAATCTCCCAAAAATCGGACCATAATCGTTAGAACAGATGATTATTAACTAATCGTGCACCGACCGCTGGTTTGTTTACGATAAAGTTTTTGATGTTATTTTCTTTAAGCTTTTTTAAAAGTTTTTTGAGATTTTTTTCTTCAATTAACAGATGAATGTCTTGCCCTGTATTAACTGTAAAGTAGATCGACAGTCCTTTGCTTCTCCATTTTTTAACTAACTTCATTATTTGAACTGTTTCCGGCAACCAGTAAATTAAAGATGGTGTCGAGGTTAACATGATTGCGTGTAATTCCAATGCCTCAGCTTCGATCAATTCGCCAAATTCTGAAAAATTCTTATTTCTTAGAAATTTCTTACACAAACTTAGTTTTTTATCTATAATTGAGAGTCTAACCTTATAAAATGGACTGGACATAACTAATTTTTGCCCCATAGTTGAAGACACATCTTTCTTATGCTGAGAAACTATCACAACAATATCAAGAATGTCCCAATAACCAGCTGGGTGCAGAGAATAAGCGTACGATGTTTCGCTCTTGGCACCGTCCAACCACTCAACAAATCCATTAGGAATAGAGCGGCTTGCGGATCCAGATCCAAGCCTAGCTAAAATTGAAAGTTCTTTTTCTGTTAAATTAATTCCTGCTGCTTTAACTCCAGCAACAGTTAATGCTGCGAACCCTGAAGCAGAAGAAGAAAGACCCGTGCTTTTTGGAAAATTATTTTCACTAATAACTTTCGCCTTCAAGTCTATTTTTGCTAAATTTTTTATCCTATCTAAGTGTTTAATGACGCGGTTTACTTCTTTTTTATCTGATTTGT
>CAYJQQ010000057.1:0-6134 GCA_964372285.1 uncultured Gammaproteobacteria bacterium
TAACCTTATCCGTCATACCTAATGAGTAAAAGGCGATCTGATCTTGGCTAAAAACAATATTTACCCTATCTTTTTTTTGCATAAAAGCAGAGGCATAAAAATCTTTGTAAATTAAAAAAACAGTATAAACGGATACGGCAATAAGTATAGCCTTGAATAAGTTGAACTTTAAACTTTTTTTCATATCATTCCGTGCTCTATTTTTAGCCTTTTAATCTTCCTTGCTATCTCTTCTTTATCAAACCCTCGTCTATAAAGGATTCGCCTCACAATCGAAAGCGAGGCTTCAAATTCCGGCTGCACTATCACTTCCACTCCTAAATCTTTCATTCTTCTCTGCTGCGCTTCCTGATGAACGCGTGTAAAAATTATCACTTGAGGATTAAGCTTTTTGGCATTAAAAATTATCATCTCCTGTGAAAAACTTTCAGGGACGGCAGAAATCAGCACGCTAGCGTCATCACACTGGGCATAATCCAAAACGTCAATTTCTGTTGGGTCGCCATAGATTATATTGACCCCTTCCTTCTTCGCCCGCTCAACCGTGTGAAAGTTATAGTCCACCGCGATAAATGGTATATTGGCAAGCATTAAAGCTCTGCCTATGTAGCTTCCGATCCTACCGTAACCGCAGATGACTACATGATTCTTAAAGGGTAGAATATCGATGTTGGGAGTCTCACGATCAAAATTATAGACTATATAATTCTCCAGAAACGGCAGATAATTTTTGCTGAACCTTCTGATTAAACTATATAAGCGGTCCTTGCTGGCGATTAAAAACGGCGTAACTAGAAGCGTTATAAGAACCACGCTGATTGCAAAATTAAAAGTGTTCTTGGTCATGGTTCCGTTATTTAGGGCCTGTAAGATTAGAATAAGAGCGTCTTCCCCTATCTGAAAAAGAAAAATGGACAGCGTAAATGCCGTGCGCGAGTGAAATCTAAAAAATAGATAAATTCCTAAAACTACGATCATCTTGATTAGAATTATTAGCCCCGCAAATGTCAGAATCGGTAGAATGTTTTTTACCACGAATCCAAATTCAACCGTCAGACCCAGAAAAACAAAAAAAACAATCGCCAAAAGGTCGCGCAAAGGTCTTATCTGAGAGAAAATATGATAATGCTCGAATGTCTGTCCAAGAAGAATGCCGGCGATGAATGCCGCCAGAAGGCTAGAGATGCCGAAAAAAGAAAAAAAAGTAAGCGATGCGACAATAAAAATTATAATAAAAAGATTTAAAACCTCCCTCGATACTTTTGCGATCTGATTGAAAATTATGGGAACGATCTTTTGACCTAGATAGTAGACTATTCCAAGTACAGCGGCGGCTATCAGGCTGTTTTTAAATATATTTTGTATAATCTGTACGCTAGAATCTCCCTTAGCGAAGGAAGATAAAATAATCAAAATCGGTATAAATGCAATATCTTGAAAAATCAAGACGCCAATCGCCAGTCCGCCTATAAGCGAATTCTCCTCGCCTTTTTCCTGTATTATCTTCGCTACGACAGCTGTCGAAGAAAGAGCAAAGGCAAAACCAAACACCAGCGACTCAATAAGAGAAAACTTGAAAAGAAAAGATAAGGCAAAAATAAAGACCGCGCTTAGACTAATCTGCAGTAAACCTCCGAATAAAACAAACTTTCCAAACCGCTTGATAGTCTGAAAATTAGTCTCGAGGCCAATAGTAAAAATAAGCAGAACCAATCCCAGAATGGAAAAGTTGTTAATAAAAGTCACAGGAAGCCGATTACCCGATACGATGTGTAAAAAAATTCCTCCGATAATATACCCAATAATCGGGGATATTTTATATCTTGCAGCCAAAAATCCACCTAAAAAGGGAAAGAGTAAAAAAATTAGTATCTCCAGTAGAAGATTGAAGGGAATATCGGTCATGTATTTGAGTATACTATTTTCGGAAGAATTCAGAAGAGATCAGCTAGCATCAGAAAAATCGGAAACCTGAAAAATCCAGATAAATCAGAAAAATCAGATTTATCCGGTCTATCTGATATATCTGGTATCTGATATTTTCCGACTTCCGATCTTTTCTGAATTTTTCTGATTATTTTCTTAGCTTCTTTTCGCACTCTATATCGTAACGGGCCTCTGGAAGAATCTTGAGACGGGCAACGGGTATCGGTCTGCCACACCTTTCGCAGTAACCGTATTTGCCTTTCTCCATCTTTTGCAGAGCAAGATCTATATCGCTCAATTTTCTTTGCAAGTCTTTTATTTCTGCTTCTATAGTGTCGTGTCCCACCTGCTCACGGACGTCTGTGTCGACGGCCGCGTTGTCCGTAACATGATCCGGATCGGCAAACGGATCATTTTTTTTCAATTCATCTATCTGCTTTTGCAGCTTTTTTACTTCTTTCTCCAAGATTTCCGCTAATTTTTTTTGCAATTTTTTTGTAAGCTGGCTTGCCATAGGAAAATATAATATTCCTGAAATAGTATAAAAAGTAAATCGAGAATGTCAATAGTAAGATAGCAGAGGCCATCTTATTAAAGTTGTAACCTAGAAAGTATAGGTGATTAATCTTGATTTTGTCAAATAGAATATAAATCAGAGCAAAATACCAACAAAAAAAATAAAAGACAAATCCGTTTGGATGTTTTTCTCTCCTTACCTCAAAAAGTAGCTTATACGAAATGTATGCCCCCAAACCAAAGCAAAGAGCCTCATAAAGGGGAGTCAGGTGGCGAAGCCCGTCATAGCCAAAATATTTGACAGAGAATGGTAGTTTGGTTTGAGACCCTACTTCTGATCCGGAAAAAAAACTCCCGAGTTTACCAAATGTCAATGTGATAAAAATAGGCGTAATAAAATAGTCTACTGTATTTAAAAAATTAATTTTCTTAAGCAAACAGTAAAGATAAAGAGCCAGAAAGCCTCCAACTAATGCTCCATAGAGCGAAAGTCCGGGAAAACCGTTTATCAAAATGAATTTTAAAAAGTTAAAACCAAACTTGTCAAAATTTAAAATAACATAGACTAGTCTGCTGAAAAATAGGCTGCCAGCCAGAGATAAAAAAAGCCCGTCAAAGATCTCGTCTTCCTTTTGAGCTGTCAGCCGAATATTCTTCCACAAGACAAAACTTCCCCAGAAGAAAGCCAGAACCAAAAACACGCCAAATGTGTAGATTTTGATGAATTTAAAATCCAATAATACTGGAAGCATTGTTGCTAAAACACGTTAACTCGTTAACTGGTTAACGGGTTTAATGTATGATTTAGTATAATTTACAAAACATGAAAAAACAACCATTGCGAGTCGGCTTCGACTTCGACGGAGTTCTCCTTTACAATCCGGCCAGAATAGCTCGACCCATAATAGTTCACCTCAAAAAGCTGTTTATTCCGAGTGAGCAAAATAAGTTCCATCTGCCAAAAACAAGATTACAAAAGTTTATTTGGTTCCTTCTTCATAAGACTAGCTTCATAGTAGCGCCCGGTTACGACGAAATTAAAAATTTAGCGAAAACTAATAAAATAAAAGCCTACATTATCTCTGCCCGCTATGAATCGCTGAAAACCGACTTCAATGTCTGGATTAAAAAAATAGATGCCGCCGATTACTTCTCCGGTATATATTACAATAACACTGACGAACAACCGCATCTATTTAAAGAAAAGATGATAAAAAAATTGGATCTTGATATTTTTGTCGAAGATAACTGGGATATAGTTAGTCATCTATCTAAAAAAACAAGTGTAAAAATATTCTGGATCTATAATTTGCTTGACAGAAATATAAAATATAAATATAAATTTCCTTGTTTAAAGCAAGTTGTCGAAAAATTATTGAAATTATTTAAGGAACCTCTGAAAAACTAGAAAAAACTTTTTTTTACGGAATCAATCTAGGCTTAAATTCTGGATTCCCGCTCCCCGCTTTCGCGAGGACAAGTTTCGCGGGAATGACGAAAACGGCATTTTTCAGATCTTCCTTAAATACTACAACACTACGTAGTGCTGTAGTATGAATTTATGAATATACTAATAACCGGGGGGGTTGGGTTCATTGGGACAAATTGCGCTATATACTTTTCTAAAGACAAAAAAAATAAAGTTTGTGTTATCGATAATTTCTCCCGCGAAGGAGTTCAAAAAAATGCAAAATTCCTACAAAAAAATTATCCTCGTATTCAAATTATTAAAGCAGACATCAACAACATCCGTATTTATAAAAGTATCTTAGCCAAATCTGACGTTGTAATTCACCTTGCAGGGCAAACCGCCGTGACGACTTCAATCAAAAATCCAACTTTAGATTTTAAGTCAAATCTACTAGGCGGTTTTAACTTATTGGAAGCTGTTAGAAAATTTAACCCTGAAGCAATTCTCCTCTACTCTTCTAGCAACAAAGTATATGGTGATTTAAAAAACCACCAGATAAAAAAAATTGACAAATCCAAACACTATATTGATTTATGTCATCCGCAAGGAATTGACGAAAATGAAAAGCTAGACTTTATCTCACCCTACGGATGTTCAAAAGGATCAACTGATCTCTACTTTTTGGATTATGCAAGAATTTATGGTTTAAAAACGGTTGTTTTTCGACAATCCTGTATTTATGGTGAATTTCAAATCGGCGTTGAGGATCAGGGTTGGGTTGCCCACTTCACAAAACAATTTTTGGCTAAAAAACCAATTACTATTTTCGGCGATGGTTATCAGGTTAGAGATCTTCTTTATGTCAACGATTTAATTCAAGTCTACGACTCTGCGATAGAGAATATTAATAAAGTCAAAGGACTTGCTTTTAATATAGGTGGCGGGGTAAAAAACGCCTTCTCTCTGGTTCAGACAATTGAAATGATAAAGAAAACATTAAATAAAGAGGTGAAAATTAGTTTCAAATCTCCTCGCCTAGGTGATCAGAAATATTTTGTATCTTCTAACAATAAAATTAAAAAATATCTCGATTGGCAGCCAAAAATATCATTCAGTGCTGGATTGAAAAAACTTATCAATTGGCAATCACGAATGTTCTGATTAATCGATTAATCGATACATTCATGAAAATACTTTTTTTTTCAACTTATTTCTATCCTTATGTATCTGGTATTACTACTTACCCACTCAAAATTCTTAAGCATCTTTCCAAAAAACATCAGATTACTGTCTTAACATTTCCCCATTCGACTGACTTTAAAACTCAAGAAGAATTAGAAAAATTGGATATCATAAGACTCCCCTATCTTTTTAAAATCTCAAAAGGTTTTTTTTCTCCCCAATCAATCTTTTATTTTCTCAAATATATCCATCAATCTGACTTTGTATTTTTAAACATTCCTAATTTTGAGGGTCTGTTTTTGGCTTTTCTAGCCAAGATTTTCGGAAAAAAAATAGTCTCAATATTTCATTGTGAGGTGAATCTTGGTAACGATTTACTATCTCGAGTAATCAACTTTTTTCTTAATTTTTCAGTTTACTTTCAACTGCTCTTAAGCAACGTCATAGTCGCATATACGAAAGATTATGTTGAACATTTGTCTATTGGAAAATTATTTCAGAATAAAATAAAAATAGTTTTACCGCCTATCGAAAAGCTGTCAGTAGATGAAAAAAAACTTAATGAGTTAAAAAAAATAAAAAATAATAATATTTGGGTAGGATACGCCGGAAGAATTTCTAAAGAGAAGGGTCTGGAATATCTAATTGAAGCGATTTATCATCTGAATCGTAGAGACGTCCCGTCGGGACGTCTCTACAACGTTGTCTTTGCAGGACCATATGGACAAGATGTGGCTGGAGAAAATCAATATTATCTAAAAATAAAAAAATTATTAAATGAGTACAATATTCCCTATCATTTCTTAGGCAATCTTTCGGCTGGTTTTTTAGGAGCATTTTACAAAACAATCGATCTTCTGGTTTTACCGTCAATCAATAAAACCGAGGCCTTTGGCATGGTTCAGGCAGAAGCAATCCTTCTTGGAACGCCTGTTATTGTTTCCAATTTGCCAGGAGTAAGAATTCCAATCCGATTGACAAAAATGGGGGAGATAGTAAAACCAAAAAATATAGATCGACTATCACAAACAATAGAAAAAATTTTAAAAAATAAAAACAAATACTCTAACGACGCCCTCGTTAAAAGCGCTCAACAGCC
>CAYJQQ010000058.1:0-878 GCA_964372285.1 uncultured Gammaproteobacteria bacterium
AACTCCATGGCCTTTGATATGGTAGGGTGTCGGTTCAAAACCGTTGTTTGTTAAATTATGGGGGAGACGGATAAAGTCTAAAATTTTTATAGCATAGTATTTACCTGTATTAAAAAATACTTTCTCATCCCAGGCGATCCCGTAGTCTTTGTAAGTAGAAAAAATAAGAACGAGGAGTAAAGCGAAAAATATAATTACAGGGATATGGCGCTTCATTACTTTTTTGCAAATATTACTATATTTCCTGGATGCATTTTAAATTTAAGATTACCTAGTCTGGTTAAGTTTAGAAATTTGATTATAGGAAGCTTAATTAAATTCGGCAGGGGAAATAGATGCAGCCAGTAAGAGAGATGATGGATGTTGAAGGAGCTTTTAACGTCGAGTACTTTAAACTTATGTTTCTCAAAAATTTTTCTCATGGTTTTTTTATCAAAAAGATAGGTGTGTTCGATGTCTATGATGGGGCTTTTTTCTCCCATTAATCTATTTTGCCAAGCGCCAATATCATGGTTAAAAAATAACATCAAGCCCCCTTTCTTGAGGACTTTGTAACATTCGGCCAGTAGTCCGTTAGGGTCGGGGACATGGTCAAAGGTTTGGAAGCAGCAGATGACATCGAAAAAGTTTTTTTTAAATTCTCCGGGCTTGAAAATATCGACAATAATTCTTTTTTTAATTTCGGGTTTTGCTTTATCTACGGATGGCTTTCCCGGTTCAACGCCGTAGACTTCGTATCCTTGCTGTTTTGCTTCTTCAAGAAAGAATCCATTGCCGCAACCGATTTCCAAAAGTCTGGACGATCGAGGATGGAGGGTAGAAGATAGAGTTTTGAGGTTAGAAGTTTGATGATGGAATTTTTCTATCCTCGACCCTCT
>CAYJQQ010000058.1:888-6106 GCA_964372285.1 uncultured Gammaproteobacteria bacterium
CATTGCCGCAGCCGATCTCTAACAATCTTGACGCTGGAGGATAGAAGGTAGAAGGTGGATCTTGATGGTGGAAGTTAAATGCTAGATTATTCTTTTCTACCCTCAACCCTCTATCTTCTACATCCAATTTCAATCTTCTATCATCTAGCGTCTGTTTTTGATACTTTTCTTTCAATTCTCTTAAATAGTATCCATACGTTTCCCTCAAATTTTCCAAATGCTCATCATAGCTGGTAAAGCTTTTTTTATAAAGTTTCTCGATTTTTTCGTATTCAAGGATAGGATTTGAATATATTAGTCCACAGTTTTTGCACTTCACTATGCGGTAATGCACGCAGTCGGGTAGGCGACGAGCGGAAAATACGCGGGAATTAATTTTGTTGATTTCAAAGTTTTCCGGATAAACAACTGTATAATTATTCTTTTCGCATATTGCGCAGATTTGATTTCTCATTTTAGAGATATTGTATACTATCTTTGCTCGGAAGGATTCGGAAAAATCGGCTTAATCGGCTCACATCAGAAACTTGATAAATCAGATACATCGGATTATCAGATTTATCCGAATTTTCTGGTAACCGGTTAAGCTGATGTTAGCTGATCTATCTGAATTTTTCTGAAATAATGAATACTTCCCAAAAAGATAAATTAAAAAAGCAGCTACGGTTAAGAATACTAAAACTTGCCTCTAAAACTCCGACTGCCCATCCTCACATAGGCTCCTGCATGTCGTGTATTGATATTTTGATTCAAACGTTAGTCTTTGATATGAAACAGCAGGACAAATTTATTCTTTCCAAAGGTCATGCATCTTTAGCATTATATGTTGTTCTAAATTATTTGGGTAAAATATCGGAAAAAGAATTGGAAAAAACCTATTTTGAGGAAGGAACACAGTTTGGCATACACACGCCAGGAACATTACCAAAAGATATTCCTCTGGCAACAGGAAGCTTGGGACACGGTTTATCTTTTGCTGCGGGATTGGCCAAAGCTTACAAGCTTTTGAGTCTGGATACCCGTCGGGTGTACTGCTTGATGTCCGATGGAGAATGTAATGAAGGAGCAGTTTGGGAAGCGGCGCAGTTTGCCAGCCGCCACAAACTCAATAATCTAGTTTGTCTGATTGATAAGAACAGACTGCAGGCCTTCGGCAGAACAAAGGATGTACTAGGCGATGCCGCAAGTGAGGAAAAGTGGAAAGCCTTTGGTTTTAACGTCGTCAGCTGTGACGGGCATAGCTTGATCGATCTTAAGAAAGCATTTTCTAAAATAAATAAAATGAGAAAGGAAAAGCCGCGAATGATTATTTGTAAAACTGTCAGAGGAAAAGGAATAAAAGCGATAGAGGGAAAAGTCGTATCGAATTATACCGCGATCACCGGATACACTTATCAGGAAGCACTGAAGGATATAAAAAGGCTATAATTTTCAAATTAATTTATGCGTTACACTTTCGCTAAGGTAATAGAAGAAGTCGCAAAAAAAGATCCAAAGATCGTGTTTATGACGGGTGATCTTGGATTCCACGCATTTGAAAAGCTGCGAGATGAACTGGGAGAACGGTTTATCAATGCGGGAGTGGCAGAGCATAATATGGTCACTGCCGCTGCGGGAATGGCGTATGCAGGTTTAAAACCATGGATTTATAGCATTGCTCCTTTTGTGACAATCAAAGTATTAGAAGAGATTCGAAATGACGTCTGTCTTCCCAACTATAACGTCAAGATAGTAGGGCTTGGCGGAGGATATGACTATGGTATTGCAGGGCCCACGCATCATGCTTTAAACGACGTTGCTATTATGATGTCTTTGCCACATTTAAAAATATACACGCCTGGTTTTGCTGAAGATTTAGAAAGCATCATCAATAAAATTTACAAGGAAAATGGACCGGCCTATTTACGCCTGACAAAAGCTGAGAAAGCTGGCCTCCCTATTTCTGACTATGCCTCTACTCGAAGAATTATGAAAGGAGAAAGATTGACTGTTGTAGTCTTAGGGTCAATTATCTACCGCGTTCTTCCGGCAGTATTAAATATCACAAAAAAATTTGATCCACAATATTCTTCGAGCGAAGCGTCAGCGAAGTCGAGTAGCAATAGTTCTCGACAAGCTCGAACTATAAATCCAGTCGATCTCTGGCTGGTCTCCGAATTTCCACTCAATATTCCCAAAGAACTTTTTGACTCCATAAAAAAAACTCGACTTATATGTGTTGTGGAAGAACATGTAAGCACAGGAGGCTTAGGTCATCACTTGAATCATATACTTCTTGAAAATAAAGTTTCTTTCAAACACTTTATCCACCTATATGCCAAAGGCTACATCTCACATCGTTACGGCAGCCGTGATTTTTACCTGAAGGAAAGTGGGTTGGATAAAGGTAGTATAACTAAAGCAATAGAAATGTTAATTTAAAATTATGTTTTCGATTGCACTTCGTTCATCGCAATTAAAAGTTCTTTCTGGTTTATTAATTAATCTCTCTGCTGGATTAATTCTATTATTGCCAACAATAAGAGATATTTTTGTGTTGATCTTTGATTTGATTTTTGCTATTCTTTGTTTAGTATTAGCAATTAAGATCGAGGATATCTTAGAACAAAATGATTGATTTAACTGATTTTGCAACCAGGTTGATTATTATGATTGGACTTTTCTTAATAGTCATACTTTTGATGCTTAACTTCTTTGCTAAATTTCCAAGCAAAAGCAAAAAGATATCACATAGATAAACATATATCTATACTCCCTATATTTTTTGGTAAAGTATTAAAAGCATCTCCTCTACCGACAAAAGCTACAGTAGAGAAGGGATACTTTAGATTGGTATTATAATGCAAAACTTAAAAGAGCATATTAAAAAAATTCACGGACCAATGGCGATTTTAGGCGCTGGAGGCTTTGTGGGGTTCAATTTGCTGCAAAAGATTTTAAGCTACCGGAAGGATGTTTTTGGCGTTTTTTCCGATCCGAAAAAAAACTGGAGACTGCAAAAAAAACCCACTCCCCTACAGAACGTCGTTAAATGTGATATTTTAAACGGGGGAGAGGTTAAAGCGATTATTTCCCGCATTAAGCCAAAGACGGTCTTTAATCTAGCAGCTTATGGGGCCTACTCTACTCAAAAAGATATAGATAGGATTTATCAAACAAATTTTAATTCAACATATAACTTGATAGAGGAGTTAAAAAAGTATGGCTTTTCCGCTTATGTGCATGCTGGTTCACAGTCAGAGTACGGTCTAAACTCATCTGGGCCGTCAGAAGGTGACGAATTGATTCCTAACAGTCATTATGCCATATCGAAGACGGCCGCATCGTATATGGTAAAGTATTATGGTAAGATAGAGAAGTTGCCGGTTATCCATTTGCGCTTCTATTCAATTTATGGGCCGTGGGAAGAATCTAATCGTCTGATTCCGACTTTAATTAGAGAGGTAAAGAATAGAAGGTTACCTAAGTTTGTCGATCCAAATATCTCGCGGGATTTTGTTTATGTCGATGATGTGGTTGAGGCGATGATAATTATTGCAGAAAAATTCGGAAAAGATCGGCTGACATCGGCTAACATCAGATACCAGAAGAATTCAGATAGATCAGAAAAATCTGATGATAAGGAATCATTATACGGAGAGACATTCAACGTTTGTACAGGAAGAAAGACTACTATAAAGGAACTAGCCTATTTGGTAAAAAAGCTATTTAAAATAAAAGAGGAACCGAAATTCGGCTCGATGAAGAATCGTGATTGGGATGTCAGAGATTGGTATGGAAATCCGAAGAAAATTCAGAAGGTCTTTGGCTGGAAAGCGCAAACAAGTTTAAAAGAAGGTTTGGAAAAGTTTTATCGCTTTGACAAAATTCAGTGATCGCGTAATTTTGTCAGATTACTTTTCTTCTTGTTAATCGAATTTGATTCAATTAAAATTGTATGTATGGCAATGCTTTGGGACTATGATGAAAAGGAGCTTAGAAAGACAGAAGCCGGGAGAATCTTTATCCTGCAGCGGCTGATTAACTATGGCCCGACAAAAAAAGGAGAAAAAATAAAACTTTCTCTGGTTAAAAAATATTGGGACAGGCTAGATCTTCATCCTCTAGCCCGCCGTCTGATGGAGCTTTTAATATGGGGAAAATATCAGTCCTCAATCAAGAACAAAAAAATATATTGGATCTGATTTGCGCGAATAAGTATTTGAAAGACAATTTCTATTTTACAGGTGGAACAGCGCTAAGTGAGTTTTACCTCAAACATCGTTATTCTGAAGATCTTGATTTTTTTTCGGAAAATAGATTTGATCAGCAGATAATTTTAACTCTCATAACAGAATGGAGTGAAATGTTGAACTTTCGTTTTACATCCAGATTTGTTGAAATTGTCTATAGATTTGATATTTTTTTTAAAAACGGCATTAATTTCAAAATTGACTTTGGGTATTATCCTTATCCTCGTGTAGAAAAAGGAATAGAATACAAAACTTTTACCATAGACAGTCTTCGAGATATAGCTACGAACAAGCTTTTTACGCTAAATCAACGCACTGATGTTAAGGATTTTGTTGATCTATATTTCTTGCTCCAAAATAAATATACAGTTTGGGATCTTTTTTATTCCTTAGAGGTTAAGTTTAAACAGTTCGATCTCGATATTGTAATTTTGTCAGAAGATTTGTTAAAGGTTGAAGATTTTAATTTACTCCCTAAGATGATAAAACCACTTACCCTCGAGGGGCTTAAAAAATTCTTCCGTCAAAAAGCCATTGAGCTAGCGCGAAGAGCAGTAGAATAATTATAAAAAATATTAGAACGGGAAAAAAAGATTGTTTTTATAAACGTCGATTGAGTCACTTCCTTATTCTTTTCTGACTTAAATTTCAAGAAACTTAAATACCCAATCTGTTAATTGTCAACCCAAGGAAAATAAAAACTCGATTATTTAGCAGATGGAATTATTCTACATTGCACCTTTAAGGTGCAAATTATGGAAAAACCGCCAATGGGATCTTAAAGACCGGTACGGAAAACCAAAAAAAATTAAACGAGCTTTTGATTGGAGAGCAGAGATTTCCCTAGATGAAGGGTTAAAGCGATTTTATGCACCGGGTTTAGCTGCTTGAACAGGATAAAGAAAATTCATAGCATTAGCTGCCTTTTGATAAAATTCATCACCAATATCCTGAGGGTTTGGATGTCGATATTTTTCAATAATTTC
>CAYJQQ010000059.1:0-5758 GCA_964372285.1 uncultured Gammaproteobacteria bacterium
ACAGCCCTTTGTCAACTAAATAAGGAGAGAAAAGATGACTTCCCTGCAGATTGGTTTTTTGGTGTTTTCGGTGTTTTTAATACTGGTAGGTTTGGTAGCCTTGATTGTTGTTATTCCAATTACTCGTTGGTATGTTATGGCGCTGATGGCAAAATACGACTTTGTATTTACCAATGTGCCAGAGTCATACTTTAAAGAAGTGGTGCGCTTTGGCGGCCACAGAAAAACCCTTCTTTCAAAGGTCGGGTTCAAAATTGATGAGAACGGCGACATTATAGACCTCAAAGAAGGAGAGTCGCCGGAAACATCATTGCCT
This sequence comes from uncultured Gammaproteobacteria bacterium, assembly GCA_964372285.1. GTDB lineage: Bacteria > Patescibacteriota > Microgenomatia > UBA1406 > GWC2-37-13 > 2-01-FULL-40-13. The sequence goes on from CAYJQQ010000059.1 coordinate 317, forward strand.
GGAGGTTTAAGGTTTGTGGGATTGCCATTTATTGACAAGATCTACAGAAGGGAAATGAAGTTTTCGAAGAGTTTACCTAGTGGCGATACTAAGATTACTGTTGAACACGTTGACAAGTTTTACGCAAAGGTTGATTATTCTTATGCTCTTCCTTTTGCGAAGTGCGAGGACAAAAATAATCTTCCTTTGTTGGGACACGCAACGCTTTTAGCGCATATCGCCAATCCAACCAAATCTTTGTTCGCGACAGCAAACTTTTACGACACGATGATAAGGCTTGTTCTGCCTTCTGTCCGTGCATGCCTTAAAGGTTTTACCTTTGATGAAATTAAGGACAAGGACGACCTTAATGAAATTATTTGGGCAGAGCTTAATGACCCTAATCCCGATGGATCAAAAAGCGTAATTAGCGAATTGCGCGACAAATACGGGATTGTAATTGTTGCGCTTCGGATTGTCAATATTGACCCGCAGGATGAGGATCTTCGTAAAATCGGCTTGACAAGGTATAGAGCAGAGCGCGAAGCGGATGCTGCTGAAGCTATTGGTAAAGCCGAAGCTAAAAAAGCCGCTGGGCCGATTGGTTTTGCTATGGATGAATGGATTCGTAGTGAAAATGAAGAGGCAGAAACCATGGCTGAAACCAGGGCAAGGCTTCGTGAAACCGGTGAGTACGAAAAACACAAGAAGCTTTTGGCCGATCAGATAAACCGCAGTCGTAAAACGGTCCAAGAGCGGAAAGTGGATATCACCAGCGGAGGAGAACCTCTTGAAGGTGGTTCCATTGCCTCTATCGCTGGCACTGTTACAGCCGCGATTATAGGCGCAATCGCTGGTAAAAAAATTCCGGACGAAGACAGTTCTGACAGAAGTTCCACAGGAAGTCCTTCAAAAGGAGGAGAGGAAAATCCTGGCCAGATGACTCCAGAAGAATTGGAGGAGTGGGCCAAACAACACAAGAAAGGGAACAAAGGATAAACAACAAAGGGGGTTGAGCACAGTTTTGTACTCAACCCCCATTTTTTTTACTTTTTATTCTGTTGATTCGCGATACCTATTTGATTCACTAGATTCAGTTTTTCCATCTTGTACGAGTTTTTTTAGCAGAGCTACTTTTTCTTCCATTTCTAAAAACTTGACAAGCATAAAGTAGTATGATATGATTAAGGTATGGACTCGAATGTTTCGGGTACGGCCCTTTGTCAACTAAATAAGGAGAGAAGCGATGGAAATCTTGTTTCAGATTTTGGGTTCTTTTGTAGTTCTTGTTGGCCTTCTGGTCGTGGGTCTTTTGGCGCTCGGGTTGAGGCTGTTTGAGGTCAACGAAGGAACCGGGACAGCTTTTAAGTTTCTCGGGAAGTACTGCTATTCAGTAATGAGCTTAAATGGATTTCACTTTGGGCTTAAAGAATTCATTGAGTTGGACCCTGGGTTAAACAGTACCGGAAAATGTTGGTGCCTTTGGAGGATTGGTGGATGGGTGTTTTACATTAAGTGGTTTGTGAAACCCACTAAGTACACCGACCAAAACGATCCTGACGGATTTGGGGAAAATTACAGTGTGTTTTTGAACCAAATCCAACGTGAGTTCACTCTAAAAAAGGCCGAGACGGGGCAGGATAAAACTGGGAAGGATGAGAGTATTCCCTTGGATATCAGGACAGCTTTTAAGATGAAGATTGTCAACATTTATTTGTTCCTGTTCATCGCCCCCAAAGACGTAATCGCTCAAGTAATCAAAATTATGGAAGCGGTTATGCTCGGTTGGGTCAATGCGAACTCTTATAATGAGATTCAGGGAGTGAAGAAGAATGGAAAAAAAATGTGGGATCATTTTGGTTCCGATATTAAAGACTCCATTAAAAAGATCAGAGATGACTGGGGCGTAGAGATTTTGGAGGATAGTATATCCATCATGGATGTTGGGTTGCAGGAAGAGGACCAAAAGGCCTTTGCCGAGAAAAAGCGTCAAAAACTTCGTACTGCTGCTGCTGCCCAAGAGCTTCTCGGCGGTATGTTGGAGAATGAAGCTCTTGCGATGGGTGTCGAAGATGGAACTGCGGCGAGAGATCGGCTGGCTCCAGAAAAGCTTGAATCAATGGTTGCGAGAGCAAACCAAGTGGTTACCCAAAGAGCGCTTGGCGTTAAGCCAAATCTCTTTGGCAATGCCGATGGCACTCCTCTTGAGCCGATAACTGCCACTATTGCCGCATTGATTAGTTTAGCCAAGGGCACGAGTAGTGGTGCATCATCTGGCGGGGAGTCGGGCGAAAGCTCCACAGGAAGTTCTCCAAAAGGAGGAGAAAAAAAGGTAAAAAAGACAGCCGAAGAAATGGAACCAGAAGAACTGGAAGCCAAAATGGAAAAAATTAGAAAGGAAGCAGAAGCAAGAAAAAAGAAACCATAAGCCAAATGGCTTATGGTAATTTAAAAGACCGAATAAGGATATTCGGTCTTCTTTTTTTATTCAATTGACTCTAAGTAAGAATCTTGTTTTTTTGGTTGCCTTTTTATTTCTTCAATTTCTGGCATTTTCCCATTATCTTGTAGTCCTTTAATATTTTTTCTCTCTTCTATTATTTTTTTTGTCGTAGGTAATTTTTTGGCTACTTGAGGTGTTTCGACACTTTTTTTATTTGTATCTTGTGTTTCGTTAATTAATCTAATAGACCTTACAGCTGCTGTTTTTTCGTCTATTTTTTCAACTTCCCCAATATTTACCTTTATACCCAACGGCAAAAGTTTTTCTTTTATATCTTTAACTAAATTTTCTGCTGTTTGTGTAGAGACCTCTAATTGTTTTTGTAGGTGGACAACAAGGTCTTTTTCTAAAATTGTGCCTTCTGCAAAATCTTTTGATTCGTTATATATAATATTTATTCGGCAATCTTTTTTTTGCTTTATTTTTTCAATAGCTTCTTCTAAGGTTTCTTTCAGATTATTTTTTTCTAAAATTTTCATAATAATATCATTCGAATTAGGAAAATATACTTTTTGGTTTTGGTTATTATTTATCATAGAATTATAATATTTTATCTTCTACTAAGTTCCATTATCTTGTTTGTTAGCTCCATATACTCTTCGTGTCTTGGATGCGCTGGACTTGATGGATGTGCTGGAGTACGGGGGGCGGCTCCTCCAACCATAATTGTTTCTTGGGCTATTAAACCAGTTGGGCCATAGAGAGCATTGTCTGCCCATGCTCTTTTTTGTTCGTCGTTCATGTCTAATCGAGCCCTTTGCATGTTCGAGAAGGAAACATCTTCTGCAAGATTTTGATTAAGTTGTGGAGCTGTAAAGTCTTTTAATTTAGATGCGCTTTGTCTTTGGTTTCTTTCTCTAACTGCCTGTCTTTGAGCTTCTGGTCGAGTATACCTTGCCCCAGTGGCAGGATTTACTGTTCCAGTGAGTTCGTCTGCTCTTCGTCCATGTCGCGCTAATTCTGGGACTAAGTTTTCGGCATCAGTTCTATTTACTCCCCAACCCTCAGCGTGGGCAGTGCGTTCTGCAAGTCGGTCAGGATCGCCTCCTGCATATTGATTAAGAATTTTTCTTTTAGTGGCTTCTTTAAACGCTGCTGCTCCCGTAGCTCCCCTGTGATCTATTTGTCTTAATATTTCATCATCAGTATGAGAATCCATTCCTTTATCTTTATGTGCTTTATCTACGGCGTTAGCACTTGTTTTTGACCTAGCACCAGTAGTCAGTCCAACACGATCAGACATTCCTGCTCCCACTCTGGCTGCCAAGTTCTTTGCTCCTCTTCCCGCATCGCCTAATCTAGATTTATTTATTGCGCTACCAGCAAATTTCCCAGTTCCCTTAAATGCTCCGATAGCCATACTTGCTCCCATTGCTGATGTTTGTAAAGAAACGAGAAAACCGATAATCAGTAAAAAACCCGGTACAAGAAAAACCATTAAACTGCCAAATCCTCCACTGGCACGAGTTAGCTTTCTTGGGTCGCTAATTATTGTGTCTGCTAACCATATAAAAAAACCACCGGAAATTCCAACGATGCACCATCCGAAAAAATTACTCCACCACATTTCAAAAATTTTTCTTGTAAATGGAAAAACATAACAAACAAAAGCTAGAGGAGATAAAACAACTAAAATCCAAAGAGCTACATATCTAAAAAGAAATAAAAAAGCGAAAAGCATGAAAATAATGAATCCTACTAAGTTAAAAAAACTGATTCCAGCCAAAGCAGCAAGTGTTTCTTGAACCTTTCCACTTGTTTTCGCCATTTCTGTTATTGAAACCATTTCATTTTTTATGGTGCTTTCTAAATATGTGGTAGTCGCTTTCCCATGAGATTTATCAAGAAAAAACTTCATTGTTATATTTGAAGCATCTATAAATATTCCCGTGATCAGTAAAGAGAAATTTATTAAAAGAGCAACTATTATTAATTTGGGTAAAAGTTTTTTTGCTTCATATTCTTGAATTCTTAAAGTAGTGGCAATTCCTATTACAACAAAACCCAAAACAATAAACATATTTGCTAAGTCTCTAACCACGGGCCAACCAGCGGCAACCACTGGATTATCAAGACCAGTATATGAGAAATTTACAATACCCCCTGTGGATGTAACCCAATCCAATAGGTATGTAGATATGTTGAGAAGCATTCCTGTTGCCGCTAGCAAAATGTATCCAGCTCCCAAGATTAAGCCATTTAAAAAATCTACTCCCTTAAACCATGCATAAATTGCTCCAAGTACGGCAACTCCCACTCCTATTCCACCAATAATAAGAGTAGTCCCAGAAACAAGTGCCCCCCTTTCTTTATTTTTTAACTCAAAAATTAGTGAGAAAGTCTTTTTAGTCAATTTTATATTTTCTTTAAACATAAAAATAATTTTCTATTTATTAATTATATCACAACTTATAAATAAAAAATAATAGATATATACCTCAAGTATAAATTTTAGAGAAACGCGGGAGAAATCTTTTAGTCTTTTTCAAATATTCATTATAATAAGGATTCTCTTTTTTGATTTGGTTTTCTTCAATTATATAATAAAAATAAAAACATATATGATTTATGCAAGCTAAAATAAAAAGTGGAATACTTGATAGTAAGAGGGCAGTTCCAAAAGTAATAAAAAAGAATATATAATACGAAGGATGGCGGATATAATTATAGATTCCTCGGAGAGGTTGACCGTTTTTTATTGCCAAACAACTGGGGAATGATTTTTCAAAGAAATTAACATACGTAAAAAGAAAAATAGATAATAAACAAAAAATTATGCCAACTGTCTTAATTAGTAAAAAAATTACTGCTCCAAAAGAAACAAGACCAATCGCAATATTTATTTTATTAGAAGATTCGTTCAGAAGGACAATATTTATTAATCTTTCCGCCGAAATCAAAAATGATGCCATAGCCAAAACATAAAAAGGAACAGTAAGAATCTCTTCATTCCTATTAGG
>CAYJQQ010000059.1:5768-6044 GCA_964372285.1 uncultured Gammaproteobacteria bacterium
GAAGAAGCGCTTTGTTCTATAGTTTTGATAAAGGGAATTCAATATAAAGATTAGCCAATTAAAAATTAAAAATATATAAAGAAAAAATTCAATATTATATATCATATAGTATAAAACTTAAAATCTTTAGTTAGATTTACCCTGTTAAATAAATTCCTTTGGAATTTAATTTCGCTCTGCGAAATTATTTGACTGGGTGAATCCAATCTTCAACGCTCAATGTTTCGGCTCTTTGGGTTGGCTCAATACCGTTTTTTGAGAGCCAGAGATTTATTT
>CAYJQQ010000060.1:0-5878 GCA_964372285.1 uncultured Gammaproteobacteria bacterium
CGGTTGCCCAGAAATGTAATAAAAATTACATGTGTATTCAAGACCTATTCTTCTTGTATATTTTGCTGACTATGAATTCTAACAGCATGATATAGGAAAAGGGCAGAATGATTAAGAAGTATCTGGGAAAAGGCGTTTGAACTCCTAAAAACAAGGGCTACAAAAATGTTTCTACTAAAAAGAAAAAGGGTTGCAAGATAAAGGTGTTTAATAAAGCTGGAAATTATTTTATAAGTATCCAAGTCAAAATCTAGTTCGATACCACTATCAATAGGACACCACTTAACTATCTTAAATGTTTCATACCCAAGAGGTTTGAAGTAATAAATCAATCGTTTCCTAAAGGAGACCTACTTACTATGGGTTAAGTTGTAAATATAAGAGGCACTGTTTCCCAAGACTTGCGTGTGGTCGGCGGACAAGTCAACGTCTCTGATAGAAAGAACTTCTACCTAACTCTTCGCAATAAAAAAATGATTTAGATACCAGCTTCGCTTCTAACTATATACGTGAAAGGGGTGAAGATATGCATTTTGAGCAAATCACCGAGGGCGACCGTCATCAGAGGTTGTCTGTGTGCGAAAAATGCCATATCGAGCCGAAGTTTTGAGATCAATTCTCATCATTAATTAGAAATCCTTTGGAAGTTCTGCAAACATTGGGAATATTGAGGTGTTTGAGTCCAACCACACTCACCATTCTTTTGACGCTCGCAGCGGGAATAGGTAAAACAACTGTATTCATCTCGATAAATACAGGGAGTGTTCGTGTCAGATTCAGAGGATTCAACACACAGCTCGCTGCTGCATCCTGCTTTAACACATCTACCTTCATCAGTATTTGTAGGAATCGGTGAAGATTTTAAAGTTGGACAAGGTGCAAATTCGCAGTTTGGACCGGTTCTACCGACTGACGATCCGTCGGGACAAAGTTTAGCTTCTGAAGTGCAGCTTTCTCCAGTTGGAGATATTGAGGGCGGTTTTTCATATCTATTTGACCATAGACCTAATTGAAAGCCAAAGGCTGCGCCTATAAGCAAAATAATAAACCCGACTCCAAGCCTGGGATTGTCAACCTTATAAGGCTGGCCTGCCTTCTGTGGATTCGTTAGGAAAGGACTATCCTGCATACGTATATTTATGATACCATTTTCTTATGAACCAATTGCCGTATCAATTCCTTTTACTTTTAATCTGCATATTGGGAGGGGCATACATTAATAGAAAAAACTTTACCGGAGTTGAACAAAAAATCTATCGTTTTTATGTACCAAGGTCTATCATCACGTTAGCGATCAGCGTCATCCTTGGATTGTTCTTCTGGATCGTGATCAATATACTTCTTCTTAGATTTAGGTAAAATACGAAAACGGTATAATCGTATTGTTCGAGCATAGTCGAGAACTAATTCAGACTTGGTCAAGAACAATTTATAATATGGCTTCTCGATTCGCAACGCTCACTCGAAGAATAACAAGCTGGGATATTATGAAATTCATTAAAAAACACACCTTACTCACTCTTTTTATTTTGGGACTTTTACTTCGACTTTCGCTTATTTTTATCGATTTCAGCTGGGACGTCAACAATCACATCGCCTGGGCAAAAGATTTACACAATCGCGGCTTTAGAGGATTTTATGAGATGCAATCTTCCGAAGTCTATGCGACTTTATATCCAAACTATCCCCCTCTTTCACTTTTTATTTTTTATCTCATCTATGCGCTGCAATCATTTGTCGACTCAATCGCCTGGTGGTTAAATTTAACTATCCCTCTTTTTCCCTCAAAGTTGATTTTTTTTCTTAAAGAACGCTCCTTCTTGGCAGGAATCATGAAGTTGCCCGGGATTTTTTCCGATCTTGGTATAGCCTGGGTTTGTTTCCTTTTTGCCAAAAAAATTATAACCAGTAACCAGTTAGCCAGTAAACTAGTAACTACTTTCGTTCTCTTCAATCCGGCTTTTTTCTTTAACAGCGCCCTATGGGGTCAGATCGACTCAATACCGATTTTTTTTGTTTTACTTTCAATATATTTTCTTTTATTTACAAAAAGATTTATTTTTAGTGGAATTTTTTTCGTCTTAGCACTATTGGTCAAACCAACCGCTTTAGTATTTCTTCCACTCTACTTTATTTTCTTTATCCGAAAATACTCTTTGGCCAATTTTTTAAAAACATTTTTAGTTGGCAACTTTATTTTTTTTGTTTCTTTTTTTCCTTTTTTGAAAAACCTGAATAATCTTTTACTTCCTTACTCGATTTATTCTGAAAAAATTCTTGCTGCTCAAAGTTTACCTTTTGTTACCAATGGAGCTTTTAACTTTTGGGTTCTGATTAGAGGTTTTGATGGAATAAAAGACACTGCTCCATTTTTATTTGGAATCTCCTATAGGCTGTGGGGATATTTAACTACAGGTTTTTTTACATTGTTTATTTTAATTCGTAGTGGACAACGATTCCGCGTTTTTTATTCTCTTTTTTTGCTTGCATTTGTTTCTTTCTTGTTTTTAACCAAGATGCATGAGAGATACTCAATGTTGCCGTTGCCTTTCTTACTTCTTGCCGGATTAAAAAATAAAAAGATTTTTAGATTGTTTGTTATTTTATCTCTAATAAGTTTTTTAAATCTATATCACAGTTGGCCTGTGCCAAAAATTGAAATCCTATTCACAGTTATTTCCAATCCTCTCGTGGTTGTTGTAATATCTCTACTGAATATTATTTTATTTTTCTATCTTTTTAAAAAGCATTTGTCATTCCGCACACGGCTATATGAAAACTAAAGATTTTAAAATCGTATTATTTTTTATCTTTCTTTTTATCTTAATACGATCCATCCATTTCAAAGAGTATCTAAACTTCTCTTTTGACCAAGCCTGGGGTTCGACTAGAGTTTTGGAGATCTGGAGAAATAAAGAAATCACTTTGGTTGGGCCAGGCAGCTCTCTTGTTGTAGGCGGCAAGCAAGTTCTTCAGGGATCGATCAATTACTATTTTCATCTGTTTTTTTTACTCCTTGGGGGGTTTGATCCGATCAAATCCTCATACTTGCTGACACTCTTTGTAGGACTTATGCTGATTCCGCTTTTTTATGGTGTAAAACTCCTTTATGACAAAAAGACAGCCGTCTTTATCTCGCTTTTATATGCTTTCCTGCCTTACTACATCGACTTCAGTAGGTTCTTTTTCGGACCTGTTTATCAGCTGTCGCTCGTACCCATTTTAGTTTTATTTATGGGACTTTATAAAAAGTATAAAAAATCTCTTTACCTGTCTCTCGTATTTATCGTCGTAGGAATTCTTACGCAGTTTCATTATCAGACTCTGGTTATCCTTTTTTTGCTTTCGATTTACTACCTTTGGAAAACTAAAAATAAAACCAAAACCGTTCTTATCATGTTGGGGGGATTTACCCTCGGTTTTCTGCCAATGATCATTTTTGAGATCAAAAACGATTTTTACAACATTAAAGTACTCTGGGAGTACCTAAGGTTTGTAAAAAAATCGTCCGACTTCTTTTTTATCCCGCACAGATTTCTATCGATAAGCTTAGTCCTGTTGATAATTTTGGCCCCCTTATATAGAAAATTTCTTAAGAATAAAACTTTGATCGCGCTCGGATTAGTATTGTTCGCTCTCGATCTTTTTATCTACTTACCTTCTCCAAAAAATGCCTTTGGCATGTCCCCAAACTGGAATTATCTGATGGAAAAAAAGGCTTACCAGATAATAAAAAAAGAGGGGCTGAAAAATTTCAACGTCGTGAACCTCATCTACGATAACCTCTCTGTAGTCATCAAATACCACTTAAGACTGGATAATTATCAGATCAATTATGACGACTATTATCACAATGAATATCTTTTTGTCATCAACAAAGATAAAAATATTTTCAATAATCCAGCCTACGAAGTAAATACCTTTAAGCCAAATAAAAAGTTAAAAAAGTGGAAGTTGAACAATACATACAATTTATATTTATTCCAAAGGCTTAAGGAAAAATCTATTTAAAAACATTTAAAGAGGAGCTTTTTGACACTCTCCATTCTGACAAACCGCCTTAAAGTTTTCGTTGATAGGTTTTGGGAAGCAATTTGGACACATCCTATCAGTCACGCAGTTCTTTGAAATTCGTTCTGCCTGCCAACCTACATTTACAGCTAACCATTTTTCTTGAGAGTAATCAATTGGCTGACAGCCGTTGTTACTACAACAATCTACTGAATCCTTATCTACCAATACACAGTCATCGTCGATCGAACATCTGCTATCAAAATAGCCTGGGGACTCTGAAATAGTTGCTGGACAGGGAGCAAACTCACAGTAGGGAGGGATTCGTCCTACAGTTGATCCGTCTGGACAGACTTTAGCTTCTGACGTACAAGGCCTTCCTCTTGAAATATTGAAGTTTTTAGATATATAAGAAAAACCTCTGCTTGCAAAAATTCCAATGACTACACCCAATAAAAGGATTGATAATTGAGAAACCAACAGATTTTGTTTACCCATGCGGTTTTATTATGACACTGATAATAATCATTGTCAAAACATTTTGCTACAATTAACCATTATGCAAATAATTGCTGATCTTCAACTCCACTCCAAATATTCCCGAGCCGTCTCTCAAAAAATGGATCTGGAGGAAATCGCTCGCTGGTCAGCTAAAAAAGGCGTCAATCTGGTTGCAACCGGTGACTGGACTCATCCGATGTGGATTAGGGAAATTAAAGCTAAACTAAAAGAAACATCGCCAGGGATTTATTCATTAAATCAGGACCGAACAGAATTGCCCTCGTTCAATAAAGTTAACTTTCTGCTTTCTACAGAAATTTCCAGCATCTACAGTCAAGGCGGACAGGGACGACGAGTCCATAACCTTATCTTTTCTCCCTCAATCGAAACTTGCGAAAAAATCATCAAAGAACTGCAAAGAAGAGGCGCAAATCTCATGTCAGACGGAAGACCAATCGTCGGCACTTCATCAAAAGGTCTTTTGGAGATGGTTTTAACAATTGATAAAAATACTCTTTTTGTTCCAGCTCATTGTTGGACTCCTTGGTTCTCATTGTATGGCTCCAAATCAGGGTTTGATTCGATAGAAGAATGCTTTGGAGAATTGAGCAAGAATATTTATGCAATCGAGACTGGTTTGTCCAGCGACCCAATAATGAACTGGCAGATTAAGGAGCTGGAAAATCGATCAATTGTCTCATTCTCTGACGCCCACTCAGGTCCAAAATTAGGAAGAGAGGCTACCGTATTTGTGCCAACAGTGAAACAATTAAACAATGAAACAATGGATTTCTCATATCAAGACATTGCTGACGCTATCAAACAAAATCCTAACGGAAAACTTAAGATTGGTTACACAATCGAATTTTTTCCCGAAGAAGGCAAATATCACTGGTCTGGACATCGTGTCTGTGGAATTAAATATAATCCTCAACAGGTTAAAGAAAAGGGGGTAATCTGTCCTGTCTGCCACCAGCCTTTGACGATCGGAGTTGAAAACAGGGTGATGGATTTATCTCACCAAGCCCTTGACGCCGACGATTTGATTCTTACAAAAAACGACTCTGGGGTTACTTTCGTTTATGATAAGGATAAAAAACGAAGGCCTTTTGTATCCCTAGTTCCGCTTCTCGAAATTCTGGCTGAAATCAACAACAGATCACAGATTAAAGCGCTACGTCAATATGAACAACTTACGTCAACCTTTGCTACAGAATTTGAGATTCTTCTCAAAAAATCGTATGAAGAGATAGAAAATAATGCCGGCCCGGAAGTTCGAAAGGCTGTGCAAATTGTTAGAGAACGAAGAGTCTTTGTCGATCCAGGTTACGACGGAGTTTTTGGTATTGTAAAAATTTTTAAAGAT
>CAYJQQ010000061.1:0-5859 GCA_964372285.1 uncultured Gammaproteobacteria bacterium
TCACGTTTATAAAAAACAGTGAAGGTGGGTGATTTGTGCTCTGCATGGTGATCTGGTGACTTGGCTATTACGGAAACTGCATTTTCGCCCTTTTTAAGATCACCGATTTCCTCACTGAAATTGTCAGAGGCTAAAAGGGGTGTCTCTTTTACCAGGTCGCCATTGAGGTAAAATTCAACCTGATTAAAATTCACAACGGCACCAGCAACAAAAATTCTTGAACTGTTTGTGGCGACTGCGATGCTATCGATGTCAACATCACCGATAAAGTTTTGATTTTTATTGAGTGGTTGAGCTGTTTTTTTTTCAGAAAGTCTGGCTATAAAAGCAGATGCGTTGAGCAATATCCTTAACCCAAAAGTAAAAAGCAGTACGATGACCGTGAGAAGAATTATGACGCCAAATATAATATTGAAAGTGAATTGTTTTTTCTGCTGTTGTTGAAGTCTAGACATGAGCCGATGATCGGACTTGAACCGATAGCCTACTGTTTACGATACAGTTGCTCTGCCATTGAGCTACATCGGCAAAAATAGTATGATAATTTTATCACAATTCAAAATATATGAAAATTTCAGAACAATTTAAATACTTTATTCGATCACTTGAACAGAATTTAATATTTATTTAAGGATTTGATCAATAAATTAAGTTTTGAGGTTGGATACCCGACGGGTGTGCTTATTTTTACTTCTTGTTTTTTTTATTTTGAGCGGTGGAAGGGACTTGAACCCTCGACCTTCTCCTTGGGAAGGAGACATTCTTCCGCTGAACTACCACCGCGTAAAAATATCAAATAGCAAAAATCAAATATTAAAGATAATATAAATCTAACGTGGGATTATCAAGACTCTACCAACTTCGAGTTGATCGGGATTTGTTAGCCCGTTTGCATCGGCTATACGCTGCCAGGCATAGCTATCTCCATAGGCCTGAAGTGCGATTTTTGAAAGATCATCGCCCTCTCTCACAACATAGGTGTCATCTTTTGCAGTAACCTGTTCGGTTTTGGCTGCGGTTTCTGTGATTTTACCTGTTTTGGGATATCTGGGTTTAACATCAGGAATAATGAGAGTCTGTCCAACTACCAGCAGATTAGAGTCAGTTAAGTTGTTGGCTTTCATTATGTCTTCAGTATTTAAACCTGATCCATAGAACTTTTCTGCGATGAGAGATAATTGATCTCCTTCCTGCACTACGTAGGTACGAACTTCTTTTTGTGTTGAAGCCTGCTTTCCTTTTATTTGACCTTTTTCACCATTCCGAAATTTTGGCATTTGAAATTTTAAATTTGGAATTACTAAAGTTATCGCGGCAGAACTTATGAGCAAAAATACAGCGACGCCGATTGTAAAGGATAGAAATCTTTGTTTGATTGTAGCGGCGAAGAGGAAACGATAATCTGTGCGGATGGATTTTAATTTGGACATATGTGCGGGGCCAAGGGGACTCGAACCCCCAGCCTCTTCCGTGACAGGGAAGCGCTCTAACCAAATTGAGCTATGACCCCAAATAAAAAGTCAAAATTCAAATGTCAGATTTTAAAATTTAAAATGTATAATTATATTAACATATCACTTAATATTTACAAGAGCATGAACGATAAAATTAACAAATTTTCCAATAAAGAAATTGTAAATTTGCTTAGGTCGGTCGCTGCAGTTTACCTATTAACCGGACAAAATAGATTCAAAATTATCGCATACGAAAAGGCAGCCGACGCAGTTGAACATCTTTCCAGAGAGCTAAGAGATGTCTGGCAGGAGGGAAAACTTTACAAAGTCCCTGGTATTGGTCCGTCAATAGGATCTCATCTCGAAGAATATTTTAATACCGGTAGATCAAAACACTTTGCTTCAAGACTCAATAAAGTCCCAGGCGGTGTCTTTAAATTAATGGAACTTCCTACTGTTGGGCCAAAAAAAGCTTACAAGCTTGTTAAGGAACTAAAACTTGTCGACCCAAATACGGTAATCGAAGATTTGAAGAAAGCCTGTATACGGGGAAAGGTTGCCAGACTCGAATCTTTTGGCGAGAAATCTCAACAAGATATCCTTGAGGCTATCAAGCTCTTCGAACGCACATCCTCCAAAGCAGAACGCATGCCGCTACCCTACGCATATTCTCTCGCAAAAGAAGTAATTGATTATCTGAAAAAAAAGCAATATGTAAAACGAGTCGATGCCTTAGGTTCACTGCGAAGAATGGTTGCCACTATTGGAGACATTGATGTTGCAGTACAAGTCCAAAGTCATAAAGTCCATAAAGCCAAAAGTATGGAAAAAGAAATAATAAACTACTTTATTAAATTTCCAAAAAAAGTGTCAGTTGATAATGCTGGAGAAAAGAAGGCTTCGATTATTGTTGCGCCAAATATCAGGGTAGATCTAAGAATTCAAGATGAAAAAAGTTATGGTTCAATGTTGCAGTACTTTACCGGCAGCAAGGCTCATAATATGAATCTTAGGGAGTTTGCATTAAAGAAAGGATTATCACTTTCTGAATATGGGATTAAACCTATAGACAAAGTTAAAAGTGAAAAGTTAAAAGTGAAAAGTTACAATTCAAAGTTAAAAATTTTTGAGTTTAACACAGAGGAAAAATTCTATAATTTTTTAGGATTACAATATATCCCTCCAGAGATCAGGGAAGGAACTAATGAAATTGAATTAGCTTTAAATAGACAGATTCCTCAACTTATTGAATTAAATGATATAAAAGGCGATCTTCACATCCATTCCTCTTATGATTTAAAGCCGTCGCACGACTTGGGAAAAAATACCTATAAGGAAATCCTTGAAAAAGCAGTTCAATTAGGCTACCAATATGTTGGATTTGCCGATCACAATCCAAAAATTTCTGAACTGTCAGAATCGGAGGTTGTAGCGATAATGAAGAAAAGATTTCATGAAATTAATAAAATCTTGAATAAAAAGAGATCAACCCCGGGAGAAAAAAAAATAAATTATTTCATCGGGCTAGAGGTGGACATCCGGCCTAATGGAAAAATCGCTCTGCCTGAAAAAGCTTTTGACTATGTTGACTATTTGATAGTATCGATCCACAGTTCGTTTAATCAGGATAGTAGAACTATGACAAAGCGCGTAGTGAGAGCTTTAGACTATCCCAAGGTAAAAATATTCGGACATCCAACGGCCAGACTACTGGGAAAAAGAGAGGGGATTGAACTTGATTGGCAGGAAATTTTCGCACACTGCAAGAAAAAAAACATAGCCCTTGAGATAAACTCCTGGCCGGAGAGACTGGATCTGCCTGACACTCTTGTAAGAGAAGGGCTGAATTACAATGTCAAGTACATAATTGATACAGATGCTCATGCTGCAGATCAGATGAAGGGAATGTTTTACGGAGTCTCGGTCGCCAAGCGGGGTTGGTGTAAAAAAAGTGATATAATAAATACGTTACCATATGAAGAATTTGAAAAATGGCTTGAGTTGTAATTTTCAATTTGAAATTTGAGATATTCATTGAAACGTTTAAAAACTAAAATAAAAAATTTTAAATTAGTAAGCGAGGTGATATATATATGAATCTGCTATATATTTCAATAGGTGTTGGAGTTCTATCAGTTGTATATTTTATAGCTACTTACAATAGTTTTGTCGTTCTTTTAACTAGAATAAAAGAAGCTTTATCGGGGATCGATGTACAACTTAAAAGAAGGTCTGATCTAATACCTAATTTAATAGAATCTGTAAAAGGTTATGCAAAACACGAAAAGTCTGTTTTTGAAGAAGTAACTAAAGCGAGGACCTCATTATTATCGGCTAAAACTCCGGTTGAAAAGGCTGAAGCCAACAATATGGTTACAGACGCTCTAAAAACTCTTTTTGCCGTTGCCGAAGCCTATCCAGATCTCAAAGCAAGCGATAATTTTAAAGATCTACAAAGACAACTGGAGGACACAGAGGATAAAATAGCCTATTCAAGGCAGTTTTATAACAGCAATGTTTTAGAGTATAATACCAGAGTAAAAACCTTTCCAAGCAATCTTTTAGCCAATATGTTCGCATTTAAGCAGGAGGAGTTCTTTGAAGCAGAGGAGGAAGAAAGAAAAAAGGTGGAGGTAAAATTTTGATATGACAGTTTACGATCAGGTAACTCACAATAAAGCAAGAACGTACGCAATTATACTGGCATTTATTTTGTTGGTAACAGGCTTTTTCTATATTATTGGCAAGTATGTCCAATCGCCTTCATCCTTTTTTTTAATTGGTTTTATCGTTTCTTTTCTTTCCTCGATCGGTAGCTATTTCTATTCTGATCGTATTGTGCTATTTACAACAGGCGCCAAACCCGCCGATAAAAAAGAATTCTTTGACTTCTATACTGTGGCGGAGAATCTGGCAATCGCAGGCGGATTGCCCTTGCCAAAATTGTATGTTATTGATGACGCAGCTCCCAATGCTTTTGCAACAGGAAGAGATCCCAAACATGCGGTTATCACTGCAACAACAGGGCTTTTGCAGAAACTAGAGAGAACAGAATTAGAAGGAGTCATAGCTCACGAACTTTCGCATGTCAAAAATTATGACATTTTGGTAACATCAATAGTTGCGGTCTTGGTTGGTACGGTTGCTTTAATTTCCGATTGGATTATGAGAAGTCTCTGGTGGAGTGGGTTGAGGAGAGATGAAAATAGCCGAGAGAATCGGAATCCGTTTATGATGGTTTTCATTATAATCGTTCTGGTTTTAACGCCTTTGGTAGCTGCGTTAATTCAGCTTGCCGTATCAAGAAGAAGAGAGTTTTTAGCCGACGCTTCGGGAGTTCTTCTTACCAGATATCCTGAAGGACTAGCTCGAGCCTTAGAAAAAATTGCCGCTGATAAAAATGTATTAAAAACTGCATCAACCTCGACGGCACATATTTTTATCGTCAATCCGTTAAAAAAATTGGGTGGAGTTTCTTCCTGGTTTGCCAATCTTTTTAGCACCCATCCGCCGATTAAAGAAAGAATTAGACTAATAAGATCTATGTAGCATACAACATGTAACATGTAACACGTAACACAAGGAGATAGTATTAATAAATAAATATACTTGAATAAATGTTACATGTTTCGTGTTTCGTGTTACATGTGAAATGTGTGGAATAGCAGGATTTTACGGATTCAGGGACGATAAACTGATCAAAAAATTTTCTGAACAGTTATCACACCGCGGGCCTGACGGAGAAGGTTTTTATATAGATGATAAACTCTCTTTGCTGAATCGACGATTGGCAATTATTGATCGAAAGGGTGGAGATCAACCAATTTATAACGAAGATAAGAGTGTTGTTGTTACTTACAACGGAGAAATTTATAATTATCGAGAACTGCAAAAAATTCTTTCAGAAAAAGGGCATATATTTAAAACAAAGTCAGATACAGAAGTAATCGTCCACGGCTATGAGGAGTGGGATGACAAATGTTTCGATCGATTCAATGGAATGTTTGCCGTGGCTCTCTATGATATAAAAAAGAAAAAACTGATTTTAGCTAGGGATCATTTTGGGATAAAACCCATGTATTTTTCTATTTTGGAAAAATCTCTGCGCGCTCGTCGGGGGTCTTCCTTCTCGGCGGCCAAAATAATTTTCTCATCCGAGATAAAACCTATTATTTCTTCGGGGCTTATTCCAAAAAAACCAAATGACAGGATTATTTATCGTTACCTTAGGTATAGGATTCATGACGATCAGAGAGAGACGTTTTTTGAGGATGTTTATAAATTGATGCCGGGGGAGATGTTAATAATTGAAAATGGAAAACTGAAAACTGAAAGCTATACGAATTTAAAGGAAGAGTTATTACGTTCATCTGTTACTTTGAACGCAGCAAAACGGAGTGAAGAA
>CAYJQQ010000062.1:0-5791 GCA_964372285.1 uncultured Gammaproteobacteria bacterium
TGCTGCCGAAATATCAAGCGGATCTCCAATCAATGTTAAATAATCTTCTACAGTAGCCGCAACTTGAACATTAACCGTATCATCTATTATTCCACCTGCTCTTCTGACATTACTTATTGCCTTATCTAGCATAATTGACATATAATTACTTATATATCTAATATGAATTGAAAAACCTGATCCATATCTGGCACCTGTCGATGATGATCTAATAGTGTATCCCCAAAATCGATCCGGTACATCATTAAATCTATGAGTAGCAGCAGCCAAAGGGACACCTTCTGTATCTGTAATAGATACCAGTTGGGCAGCATTTTTTGAGTTTCTAATTAGGGATAAAGATTCAGGGATCTTTCGTAATTTGACTATAAATTCACCGATTAGCTTTGGGTTTTTGATGACATTGATTAGCTTGCCACCGATTCGAGTTAGGTAACGGATATCCGTAGGGAGATCCGCAAGACCGTATAAATCAAGTGCTAAAAAAGTAAAATGTAGTATTGCTTCGTCGCTCTCTAATCTATGAGCGGTAAGCAGGTTTTTATAAATCCAATCACGTTGTACGTCAGTAAGTTCTGGATAAATTCCATAGATAACGTCTTTTATTATTTTTTGGGAAGTTGGGTCGCTACCTATACCTGGAGGTCCTGAATTTATTTTGATATAAACGTTGTCTCCAGTATATTTTAATGATTGTAAAACTAGTCCAATTTTTACAAAGGCTTCATATATTTTGTTTTTCTCTTCGCTGGTTAAATTTTTTCCCCAATTAAGGTCGAATTCACATCTATTTGAAGAGGTGTTGCACATTTCAAAAAACTCACAAGACGAGGAGTTTGTGGCAGAACATGTAGCTCCAGTTGCCCTACTTCTTATATCCTGTGATCGGTTTTTCCCTTTTTGAGAAATAACAAAGATAAATAAAGAAACGAGCAGAAGTCCAATAAGAGGGATAATTTTACGTAATGAGATAGATCTCATATTAATATAAAGACTAATAGATGAGTTGGAGAATGTCAAAGAAAAAATGTAGTCAGCAATAGCCGCGGCCTAACTTGTGGTAAAATAGAGATTATCCTTTATGCAAGAGTTTAGAGAGTATTTGAGGTTTCTTCAAAATTACGCTAAATCCAGAATTTTGAACTTTGGCCGCGGGTTTGAAAATCTCAAAGACATTGTTGTGGCGGTTTTAGTTGCAAAAAGAGGAAGATATTCTTCGCATTTCCTAAACAGCTCATTTTTTCTTCTTGTGGCTGCGGTTGTCATCGGGGGTCCGACAATTGCGGAGAATAATCCGTTTATAAGTTCCTTACAACAGAATGATAATATCTATCAGGCAGGCGTTGTTTCGTATAATCCCTATGAAAACTCTTTGTCTACAGTCATCTCGGCCAAGCCTAGGGACAAGATTGTCGATTATGAAGTCTTGGGAGGAGATACATTGGCTTCGATTGCCAAAAAGTTTGACATTTCTATCGATAGTATAAAATGGGCAAATAATTTAAAAACAGACGTTATAAAACCCGGTCAAAGCTTAAAGATTCCCCCAATAACCGGAGTAGTCCATAAAGTAGCCTCGGGAGAAAATGTCTACGCCATTGCAAAAAAATACAAGACAGACGCGCAGAATATTGTCAATTTCCCCTTCAACGACTTTGCCGATCTTGATACATTTACGCTTATCCCAGGACAGATTCTCTATGTGCCAAATGGAGTTATAGAGGAGGAAAAACCAAGAGTTCCATCACAGCGGTTTGTTGCTCAAATTCAAGCAGGAGTAAAAGGAACGTCGAATTTTATCTGGCCAACATCGGGTAGTATCTCCCAATATCCAGTATGGTACCATATGGCTGTGGACGTCCAAAATCCTGGAGCTCCACCCATCTTGGCTTCAGATACCGGTACAGTAACCTATGCCGGCTGTGTTCGCTATGGTTATGGTTGCAGTATCATTATAGACCACGCCAACGGTTATGAGTCTTTATACGCCCACCTTTCATCGATCGGAGTCTCTCCCGGTCAAGCTGTGGCTCAAGGCCAACAGATAGGGATAATGGGTTCAACAGGAAGATCAACCGGTACGCACCTTCATTTTGAGGTCCGTTCAGGTGGTGTTCTTCTCAATCCTCTGAACTTTTTGAAGTAGAATAAGAATATGACCAATAAGACTAATTGGACTAATGAGTCTCACAAGACGCATGGGAAGAAAAAAGGCGGCTACGAAAACCTAATTGTCTACTGGCTAGCGGTTGATATATCTGATCTTACAGCTATTTTTTGCGATCGTTATATCGATAAAAGATCTCGGACTTACGATCAAATGATTCAAGCCTCAAGAAGCGGAAAACAAAACATTGTAGAGGGATCTTTAGCTAATAGCGTTGAAGGAAATTTGAAATTAACCGGAGTAGCAAGGGCAAGCTATGGAGAACTTTTGGAGGATTACCGAGATTTTTTAAGACAGAGCGGACTGAAGATCTGGTTTAAAGATGATCCAAGAGTCATTACAATTCGAAGAATGAGAGTGGCTACCTATAAGACTAATGAGTCTAATTGGACCGATGAGACTTATAAGTCCTATTTGAATAGTTCCGATAGTTTTGCCAATCTTATGATCACTCTCTGCTTTAAACAGGGTTATCTTCTTGATCAGCTTTTGAGAGCGCAAAAAGAAAAATTCATCAGAGAAGGAGGATTTAGGGAAAATCTGTTTAAAAAAAGAATGGAGTATAGAAAAAAAAATTATAATCTGCGCAATCGGGATAATATTAAGCCCCAAAATGAGCCGAGGTCAATGATAAGATAGAGGATTAGAGAAAAAAAAATGCTTTTCAATAGAAATACAAACCCTTTTTGTTTGTAAACAAATGTCCAGAAATACCATTCCAAATTGGTAAATTGGACAAAGATGAGAAGAGCGACGTATATAAAAATCAAATGGAAGAACCCCAGCAGCAAAAAAAAGACAAGGAGAGCAGACAAAACAGCTTTAAAAGCTTCTTTTTTAGACGTTGCTACCGGGTCAAAGCGCAGCCTTTTTTGGTAGAGAAGTACCCAGTCGCGGCTTCTCTTAAAATATTTAAAAGCGATGGGCCAGAAGCTTTCAAATTCGTGATAGACCATCAGTTCGGGTGAGAATCTGATCTTGGCGTGTTTTTCGATGCGGTAAGTAAGCTCAATGTCTTCAACTGTTGGCTGGTGAAATCTTTCAGCAAAACCACCGATCTTCAGAAAAAGTTTTTTTTCTATTCCTGCAATGCGGGTAGAGAAGAGGTAATAGCGAGCATATTTTTCCCGTTCGATAAACCAGTAGACCCAGTCGCGCATCGCCTTAAAATTGGGGAAAAATTTATCGGTTTTTTGCCGGTAATGCCAGACGCCGGTGAAGGCTTTCACTTGTTTTTCTTTGGCAAACTGAAAAGCGTTACGCAGGGTTGACTTGGAAAGCTCAACATCAGAGTCTAAAAAAAGAAGATATTCTCCCTCGGATTTTTTAACTCCATAGTTACGCGCTTTAGACGGGCCAGAGTTCTTCCTCAAAGGATAAACCGTAAGCTTGTATTTTAGAACTGCTTGGATTTCTTTTATTTTTTTTAAAGTTCTGTCTCTTGATTTGTCGTCAACGATAATGACTTCTATATTATTAAAGTGCTTAAAATCAGAGTTATTGATCGAGAGTAGGGGAGTATGAATGGTGTTTTGACTGTTGTGAGTTGGAACTATTATAGAAAGAAGTGGGATATTTTTCATTATGGAAGAATTTTACCAGATATAATTCTGAATCTGGTTCTACTATAAAAAGTCAAAAATACCTCTTAAATCTTCAATCTTAAACATATCTTTATCTTTTCTTCCCCTTGCGACCCATAAAGCCTGCCAGCCAAATTGCCTGGCTGGAATAATTCCGTGATCGAGGGAATCGTCAACCATCATAATCTGTTTTTTTGACAAAGATAAATAATCTTGCGCAAGACTGAACATTTTGCTTTGGTGTTTAAGGCTGCCAATTTCGGCTGAAATAAAAAATTTCTCAAAGTATTTTTTTAAATTGTATTCTTTGATTTTGAAATAGAAAGATTCGCTGTCGGTATTTGACATTATGATTAAACGCAAACCCATGTTTTTAAGTTTTTTTAGAGCCTCAATTGTTTCAGGATATGGCTTGGAGTTTTCGACTATTTTCCACCAAGATCGATATGCTTTTTCAACTGTTTCGTTTTTTATTTTTAGTTTTAACTCATGAGCTAAACGGCGAATTCCTTGTTTGAGAGGCCAAGGATGCAGGAGCAAACTTTTTAATCCTAGCCTGTGGAAAGTCTTTTTTTCAATTTTAGGTCCTCCTAGATTTTTCTGAAGATCAATCCATTCTTGTCCACCTCCGCCCTCACAAAGCGTTCCCCACATATCAAAGCAGACGGCTTGGATTTTATTTTGTTTCATCGACTGAAGATTATACAATGTTATATCTTTTGAGAAGTTTAAAAAAGTGTAATAAAGTTTTATAATTTCAATAGTTTAGCCACATCATTTCCGTATTTCCGATATAGACGTATGGCTAAGTCATAGAGTCGGTATTTTCCAAAAGACAAAAGTTCCCATTCAAAGTCTTTCATATGTTTTTGCTTAACAAGAGCAAAAATTATATAGTTTTCTTTAGACTTGGCAAATTGCTTTGCTTCCTCTAAATCTTCAAACATCTTTGAATAAATCCGCGACGGATCATCCTTGATCCAAACTACTTTTATAGTGCCTTTTTCATAGATAGACTTTACCATTTACTAATATTATACAGTCTGATAAAAACACTCAAATTTACACCATGAGATTAATCTATATTTTTTACACACTTTGCATATATGAATACAGTTGTTATAAATATAAAAAACAAACCCACTCATTAAAAAAAAGGCTCAAAGTTTGGACCAAGAGATGGGGTTGAGTCTTAGCGCTGTTATCAATAGACTTTTAAAGCATAAAAGACCGAATCCACTTCTGGGCTGGGATAGATTGTCTGGGCGGCCTTTTTTTATAACTATGGAGTCGTCGGAGTGGGTGAGAGTGTAGGTGTAGCAGAAGCTGCAGGCGTCTCGGTTGGCGATGGTGAGCCAGTAGCAGTAGGCGTAGGAGTGGAGGTTGCGGTTGATGTTCCAGTTGGGGTAGGAGTGAAAGTAGCTGCGGCAGCTGGGGTGGGAGTTACGGTTGGAACTGCTGCTGAAGTTGGAGTTGGGGCTTTGCTGGGAGCAGGAGTTGGCGTCGGCGATTCTTTGATCAAAGACTCGGAAATAATAAAATTGACATAAGCTTTTCCCAAGGGATAACCAAGGATCTGCCCGTTTCGATCGACTTCGTAGGTTTCGCTGCCTTTGGGTGATGCTGGATCGTGGACGCTGATAAACTTTTTGCCTTTTTTGTTTTTATCCGCTCCCACAACAGTTAGGGCATGGCCTTTTTCGGCTTTTCCTTTTGGACTTTGTTTAAAATCAATTAGAAGCTCGACGTCTTCTCCCTTATTTAACTCTTCAACTATTCTTTTCCAAAGCTGACTTTCCCCATCGATTACCACGTTATCAATTTTTTTGTTATCCAGAGGCAGTTTTCTTCTTTTAGTAAAAGCTTCCTTGCCGGCCAAGATATTTTCATTTTTTACGCCATCCTTTGTCCATTTGAGGTCTTTGGCTAACTCGTCGATCAGATCATCGTTATCTTTAGGCAGTTTATCCTCAAAATTATGTTTTTTGCCAAGCCAGAGGAGGGAGTTAGCCAAAGATAGAGGAACGCACTCGTTGGGTTT
>CAYJQQ010000063.1:0-5780 GCA_964372285.1 uncultured Gammaproteobacteria bacterium
AATTAGGCAAACATTTTTTCTTTGATTTCTCTTATCTTTCAGGAGTTCGCGTCGACTATCTTGCCCCAACTATATATCTCACTGATATTCTTGCTTTCTTACTTTTCCTAATCAATTTTAAAACCGTACGGTATTTTTTGGAACAAAGAAAGGTCTTAATTCTTCTCTCTCTTTTATTTTTCAGTGTCCTGGTTTCCCAATTCCCTCCTGTATCGATGTATCGATACATTAAAATCCTGGAAGTTTTGGGAAGTTTTTATATTTTCAAACAGAATAAATTATCTAAACCTGCTCTTTTATACGGTCTTCTGATCGGAGGAGTCTTTGAATTAATCTTATCAACAATGCAGCTCATTAATAAACATTCCCTCCAAGGCTTATTTTATTTTTTTGGAGAAAGGCCATTAAGTCTGTCTTTGCCTGGAATTGCCAAAGCCTCTTTAAACGGCGTTGAGTTTTTGCGGCCATACGGTACTTTCTCTCACCCAAACTCATTATCCGGATTTTACCTCGTTGTTTATTTTTTTGTACTTACCAAGTCAAACTCGGCTACGCCAAGTCAATCTGTCAATTCTTTATTTAAAAACGTATTACTTCTTATCTGTAGTCTATTGATATTTATTTCCTTTTCTAAAGTTTCCATCGTCGTCTTTATCGTTCTCAACTCCATCTACTTTTGGCGAAGCTCGCTTAAAAAAACCTGTCGGCTTTGTCTTGTCTCTCGCCTTTTTGTTGTATCAATCGTATCACTGATCTTTTTGCAAGCTAAGACCGACCCATTAACCTTTCAGAAAAGATTGTTGCTCATGCAAAATGCTTTGCAGATTATCGCTCGACACCCGTTGTTTGGAGTAGGATTAGGTAATTACCTTTTTGCCCAAGGTCGGTTTCCTACACGTTACGCTGACTTTTTAAATCAACCTGTCCATAATATATTTATGCTACTGATAAGTGAGGTCGGCGCTGTCATTATAACAGCAGTCTGTATCCTTTTCTTCAAGGAGATAAAAACTGCATTCAAAAAATCTCCCTACATTTTCATTGCCGTCTTAATCACCGGATTATTTGATCACTATTGGCTTACGCTTCAGCAGAATTTTTTACTATTAGGAGTTATTTTAGGAGCTCTATAATTTTTCAATTTTCTTTTTGTTTGTCAAGTTTAAATCTAAAATTCTGTTGACGTACTCTTTTTGACCTTGCGGTAAATCTTTAAGCATTATTTCTTCTACCTCTCTATGTTTGGCATTGCTCAATTTAAGTCGTTGAGTAAGATCTGAAGAAGCGGTGACCCCCTGTTCTTTGGACATCTCAAGCAGGCGCGGAATCTTTAGATAATACTCTTCTGTCTGGCTAAGAGCTTTCAGGGCGAGCTTGTCTTTTCCATTCTTAGCCAACAACATTGCCATCGCAGCTCTCTTATCAGAAAAAAGAAGGTAAAGTTCGGCTTTTTTTAGATGATCTCTGGTTGTCCATATAAGGATTTTGTCCCTGACTTCCTTTACAAAGAATAAGGGATGGTCCGGAAGAATACCGGGGTAAGGAAGATTGTACTCGACTTTATCCTGATTGAGGTTGACGACTTGAGATTGTAAAAAATAAAATATGGGGGGAATGAGAAGGAAGAACAAAAGTAGAGAAAATGAGGTTAGGGCTTTTTTCAGCATTTTTCGATTATACTAAATAAAGGCCACGGAAACAACCCCGACTTTAAGTCGGGGTTGTCTAAATAGCGATCTATTTGACCAACCTTTTGAGGCTTTTGCCTGCTGTAAAGCCTGGTGTTTTTGTCGCTGGGATCTGGATCTCCGCTCCAGTCTGTGGGTTTCTTCCTTTTCGTGCGGCCCTTCTTCTCACCATGAATGTTCCAAAGCCTGTGACGACAACTTTTTCTCCTCTTTTTAATGCGTCAGATATAGATCCAAATACTGTGCCGACAGCATCTTTCGCTGCTTTGGCGGTAAGACCTGCCTTTTTAGCAACCTGCGCGACTAAATCAGCTTTTGTCATCTCTCCTCACCTCCCTTCATTAGAAACTTTTAACAAGCTTACAAAGTGAGTTTAAAGTTTCTTATGTCCGCCTTATTTCGCTCCCCGATTTAATCGAGATAAGAATAGGCGGATCAGCAAAATCTATTTAAAAAACTGAATTTAAATTAGCTTGTAAATTCAATAAAACGCAATCATCATATAAGGTATTTAGCCTCTTGTCAATCTATATTTAAAACATCTTATTATAACAATCTAGATCAGATCGGAGCTTTAGATTGAGATATTTATTTTATATCCTGTAAAAAGTGAGGGTCTGCTGATATTTTTAAATTTTTTTTCAAATTTTTGTCGTTGTTTCGGCTCGATACTCTCGTATCACAGTCACCTTTATCTGACCCGGGAATACGTCGAACTTTTTTTCTAGCTCTTCTTTAATTTTCTCTGCCAATACAGTCGCCTCGTCGTCGCTGATCTCTTCCGGCTTTACCACGACTCGAAGCTCTCTGCCTGCCTGTAAAGCATACGCTTCTCTTACCCCTTTTTTTGTTTTAGCCGTATCTTCTATCGTTTTGATTCGCTTTAAATATTGTTCGAAGTCTTCGTGGCGAGCTCCTGGTCGGCCGCCAGAAACCGCATCGGAAATATAGACAATCACCGCCTCGACTGAAGGGAAAGGAATATCTTCATGATGGGCGGCTACACAATCTATTATTTTTTGGGGAAAACGATATCTTTTTAGAAGCTCAACCCCTAGGTTTACGTGAGAGCCTTCTTTATCAGATATCACCTTCCCAATATCGTGTAAAAGACAACCAAGTTTTACAGTATCGGTATCTGCTTTCAATTCGTGCGCCAAAGCTATTCCAATCCGTGTTTCTTCCAGTGTGTGAAGAATCATATTTTGGCCGTACGAATAACGATACTTAAATTTTCCAAGAAGTTGGACTATTTCAGAAGGAAGATTAAAAATACCTACTTTATGTGCCAGTTCTTCTCCAGACTTAAATATAATTTTATCAACCTCTTCTTTTGTTTTTTTTACTATCTCCTCGATACGCTCGGGTTGAATTCTTCCGTCTTTTATCAACCTATCTATTGAGATCCTCGCGACTTCTCTTTTAATGGCGTCAAAGGAGGAAAGTCTAATCACCCCTTCTTCCTCAAGATCAACGTCTACTCCGGTTGCAAGCTCAAAAGCCCTGATATTTCTGCCGTCTTTGCCGATGATTCTTCCTTTGAACTCTTCATTGGGAAGATTGATAACCGAGAGAGTATATTCTGCAACATAATCGGTTGCCCCATAGCGCATGGAGTCTACTAAAAGCTCTTTTGCCTTTTCTTCAACGTTTTGTTTTAGCTGCTCTTCTGCCTGTTTGATACGCTTTGCTAAATCACTTTTTAGTTTTTCTTCCCAACCGGAGATGAGAAGTTGCTTAGCTTGGTCCTTTGTCATCTGGGTAACCTTCTCTAATTTCTGCAAAATGTTCTCACGTTTTTCCTCGTATTCTTTTTTCAACTCCTCCAAACTCTGTTTTTGTTTATCAACGAATGCTTTCTCGCTACCAATCTGTCTTTCTTTTTCCTCAAGTTGCTGCTCTCTTTTTGTCAAACGTTTTTCAATTTCTAGACTCTCCTCCATTATCCTTCTTGCTTCTTTCTCTGCTTCTTGTTTAATCTTCAAAGCCTGTTCTTGGATATTCAATAAGATTTCTTTTGAGCGTTGATCTGCAGAAGTGTCTTCTTTTAGTTTCATTTCCTTTGATCCATGCAACTCTTCACGCAGAATAGTGCGTATAAGATTTTTTAAATCGACCATAATATTATTAAGAAGCTTGAAAAAAGGAGTAAATTCAAGTGAACTCTCGTTTATGAATTGTCATGCTGAACTTGGTTCAGCATCTGATTTTTAGATAACAGATCCTGAAATAAATTCAGGATGACGGTTTGATCGATAAGTTCTATGAGTTCGTCCAGATCTACTAAAAAACATTTTTAACTTCTATCCTTTTTCAAGCAAAATTGCTAATTTCCCTATTTTACTCCCTCCCCCCAAATTCTGCAAATGGAAATTTTAGAAGATTTTAATTTGTTATTACATTCTTCTGGCTCGTTAATGGGGCAAAAACAATATTAGATTTTCCTTTTTTGAGATTTAATGCCAGCTGCCAGATAGTTATAACATCACCATTCTTTATTCCCCGCCAATTTTGGACAACGGGAGGCTTATTCATCAATGAGTTAATTGATCCAAACTCCAATTTATTCCATTTATCTATCAACTCTGACTCTAAGTAATGATATCTGGCAAAACTAGAGTGGAAGGGGACTTTTTCAAACATCATCGCGTTTAGTGAAATAAGATCTTTGTGATTAAAATGATTGGTTGCAACGATAAATTTGGTTGATCTTCTGATCTTAACTCCTCCATCAAGTGATTTTTCTACAACAGCCAGACTACCTTTTTTATCAGCCAAAGTATATATTTGAGAATTCGGTGTTGGAGTCTTACTTAGTATAGACAAAGCTTTACCAACGTTATCACATTGTTCAGCTATTAACTGGACTACGTGCGGTGTACTTATACCTATATCTTTTTTCTTTCCTGGTGCACCGCTTAGTCCAATATAAATATTGTCATTCCAAGCATCTTCTGTAATAAGAACAAACTCTTCGGGACCAACCAATTTTCCAAGTTTCCATGTTCCCATGTCAGAGATGCCTTTAATGCTAAAAGAGGTTTTGTCTGTGTAATCAAATTGCAAAAATTTTGAATGGAGTTCTGACGACTCAAGCCAATCATAATTCCTGCCAACAAATACTCCTTGATCATTATAAACTGTAAAAGTTGAACATCGTCTATCTACCATTGTGTGAACCGCAGAGAGAAATATCGTTAAGGAAAATTTGAATATCCTATCTTTATTAATCTTTAAACCTCTGGCTAATCCTGTGAGAAATTCCAAATATTTGGGATAAAATTTTTCATACGCTTTTAATTGTTGAGCATAATATTGGTCTGCTTGTGGAGGCATATACGAATAGGTGTGTCCCCACTTTTTGTAAAGTAAACCTACCTGCTCGCCAATTTCCTTATGAGTACCTTTAAAACTCAAGCTTCTCTTGTTCATAGCCTATTTTAACATTTATTAAAAAATCCCAAATTTCGTAAGGCTTGGGAGGAATCAGAGGCGGAATATATTTTGGCAACAAAGCTTATTGAAGAAAGGCTGAAAAAGAAAATGTCTCAAAGAGCTTTAGCTAAAAAAGTAAAAACTACTCAGGCGGTAATATCTCGAATTGAAACAATGAGCGCCAATCCGTCTTTAAATCTTCTCAAAAGAATCGCTTCCGTACTCGACTCAAAACTTATTCTTAACTTCAAATAATATGACGTACATAAAAACAGGGTCAAAAAAAGAGAGGCGTTCTATTACGTTCAAAAACTGGAGAAGGCATATCAGTGGAAAAGAAAAATGGCAGGCTCAGGTTATGAGAAAGAGGATTCAATTAAGTCTGTTTAAGAACTTTGCTAAATTGTCGTGGTGAAACGATTTTAAACTGCCCAATCTTTTTTAAAGTCAAAAGGTCTTTATCTCCAGTAACTAAATAATCTGCCTGCCCTACCAAAGCGTATGCAATGAGATAATCATCTTTCAGGTCACGAGTAATCACAGGTAGTCTTCCTGAAATTGGAGCAATAATATTTGAAATTCTAGAGATTTTATCTATGAACTGATTTGCATGCTTAAGACTGACTCTTTGCGAAAGATATTTCTTTCGGGTTATGG
>CAYJQQ010000064.1:0-1945 GCA_964372285.1 uncultured Gammaproteobacteria bacterium
ATCTCTTCCGAATTCTTCCGAAAAGACGATCTAAAACTAATTTGCCTGACCCGTATATGAGCCAGGCGCCAAGAAATATACCAATGAATTGAACCATTACTATAACTCTGTGGATGTGATACTCGGAAAATCCCGGCATAAGATTGATCAAACCTCCCAGCGTCGTTCTCCCAAAAAAAAGAATAAGGTAAACGATAAATAATACGCTCAAATATTTCATCAATTTATTCTTTCCTGCAAATCCTGCAAAAACCCCAAATACCACAGACAAAGTAATCAGAGACAACCTGCCAAAATCAAAAAGCTCTCCATTCAAAAACCAGACAGTAATCTGCCTTGCTCCCCAACTGTCAAACTTCCAGATCGGATCCCAGACGGAGAAATTGCGGTACTGGCCTTGGAGGAAGAACGGGATGATAAAGTAGGAAAGGGAAAAAAGAGTTAATATAATAAACAAAGTTATCCTTTTAAGTATTTCAGAAGAATCCTGAAGAATTCGGCTGGCATCGGCTAGCATCGGAAGACCTGATAAACTAGATAAATCTGATCTATCCGAATTTTTCTGGTATCCGATGTTAGCTGATGAATGCTGATTTATCCGGATTTTTCCGAAAAGAACTATAACTAAATATAGCGGATAACCCAAAAGCATAAGTGAAAAAATCCCAAAGTGACTAGAGGCAACAAGAAAATTAAAGAAAATCGCCTTTCCCAAATTCTTTTTATTTTCGAAATAATCAATCGTATAGGCAAAAGCCGGCGGCAAAAAAAATACTCCCATAAGCTGTGCTGACAATCCCCACCCCCTCCAGACAAAACTCGTCGCATCAATCCCATATAATCCGTCCGTAAAAATTGCTTGACTGAACAACGCCAGAATTAGACCAAATCCCACAGGCAGGCGCAGAATTGCACCTGCCCAAAAGAACATTAAAGGCAGCAATATCAACATCAAGGTCCGAATCACCACAAAAGTCTTATACATCCCAATTGGACTCATTAGTCCTATTAGACTGATCACCGCCTGCGGCAGATGTGAGTAGTAGTTGGAAAGTGCAAACCCCTCTGCCCATCGCTCGTTCCAGCTATCCAGAAGATAAAAAGGGGAAAGTTTCCCGGCAAATATATTTTTCCATATCGTCCTTGCCTCGTCTACAAGAGCGTACTGAAAAACATTATCATTCGGATCAATTAAAACCTTAAATTCAGCCCTGTACAGATAGAAATTGATTCCTATTAGGAATATTAACAATAATAGAACAAGCAACTTTTTAGCATTCATAAAAGCACTCAAATTACGCAAATCTTATACAGATCGCGCAGATTTTTTAAAGCTATTACTAAGTATATATCTCTTAAAGAATAGATTGTTGGATCCAAAATTTACTAGATATCCTAACTCAAAAGGAGTTGATTTAAGATATTTAAATATTTGCTGCTCTAATTTACTGGGAATAAACTTGAGAGCTTTTACTTCAACTATTATCTTGTTGTCAATTAAAAAATCAGCTCTGTATTTGCCTAATTTTTTGTTTGATTTAACTGAAAAAATGTTTATTTCAATTTCTCTTTTAAATGGAATTTCTAATTCTGTTAATTCTTCATCAAGGGCGTTTTGATATATTAATTCTTTATGAGCATTACCATAATTATTTGCAATATTAAAAAAAATGCCAACAAGTTTATATGAGAGCTCTTTGTGGGGAAAATATTTATCCTTCATATCTGTGTAATTTGCTACTTTCTGCGAAATCTGTGTCATTATTATTAATCTGCTTTAATCTGTGCAATCTGTGTGCTTTTAATTGTATATTATGAAATTTAACCATCTTTTCGGCCAATTGACAAGGGAGGCGCAGACTTGTGCCTCCCGCTTGACCCTGCTAGAACTCTTACCTCGGTCTGGAGCCTTACAACCTCTCACTCCCGAGGAGCGAGTCTACGG
>CAYJQQ010000064.1:1955-5765 GCA_964372285.1 uncultured Gammaproteobacteria bacterium
GGTAATTAGTCATTATATAAACGAACCATTGTTTATTCATTCTTTAATTTTACGCTATCGCTAGGTTCCTCACTGCGTTCGGAATGACTAGGAGTTAGTTATCTCAAATTTAACCATCTTTTCGGCCAATTGACAAGGGAGGCGCAGACTTGTAACTATTCACGCTTCTTGACAAATATGGATTGAATTGAAGACCTAAAATAGAAATCTGGTCTAGAGATATCGAATCTTTCTATACATCTTTTTAAGATGATGTTTTCTGTCGTTAGTAACCAGCGGACAGTCTAACTTTTGAGCAAGAGCGATAAAAAGACAGTCGTACGAAGCAATACTAAATTCTTCCATTAGATTGGTTACATTATTCAAATCTATTTTATCGATTGAAATGAAATCTATATTCGATGATTTGAGTGAAGTTAAGATGCCATTTAGTTGGGACGATTTGAAGCGATAACTGTAGAATAGTCCGTTAATTAGTTCTAGCCTGATAATATCTGGCACTACAATTCTTATAGTCTTCTCATTATGGTTGTTAAGAAGGTCAACAGCTTCTATACTTTTAGGTTCACTCACAAACCACTTTACAGCTACAGAAGTATCTACTACTATTTTTTCCATTTCTTTACTCGTTCGTCTCTCATTTTTATTATATAATCTGAAGCCAATTCTTTATCGGATTTATGTTTTGCTCTCATTAATTCCATAAACTTCATCGCTTTTTCAATTCTTTCTTTTCTCGTAGACGCTTTAACTTGATCATATCTTTCGGGCTTAATTGCAATAAACATTATTTTTTGATTTTTCATAACAATAGCTTCATCTTCTTTTTCCAAAATTCGATTTAATACATCAATATCACGCCGAACTTGAGTTATGCTCACTATTTTTGGATCCAACTGGGTAATATCCATATGAAGAAAGTATACAAAACTATTGACAAATTTGTCAATAGTTTATTAACGAATTAAAATAGGATCTAGCCAGTCGGCATGGGCGCCGAAGTTGCTCTCGCCGGCTTTGCTGATTTTAAGGGTAAGATATTTTACAGCTTTGACGTCAATTTTAACCGTTCCAGGCGGATCGAATCTCCCTTTCACTCCAGATTTAAACAGTTCTTTACCGTCAGCTAGTAAAGAAAAATAAACCTTAGCTGACTGATCTGCTTCAGTATCAAGCCCAAAATCAGTCGAGAATGATGAAAATTTTTTGGCTAGATGATAAGTGATCTCTGAATCAGCATGCGAGCCAATTCCCTTATCATAAAAAAAGTAATTTACAGACAATCTATTCCAAAACTTTACTCCTCGATTAGACTCGACGGTTTTGTCATATATCGGTTCTAAATAATCCTGGCTGTATCCAACAGGCTTTAAATTCGTTAAAGAAACTGGTTTACCTAAAAAGTAAGACATATTCTTTCCCATCAAGATAAAAATCAGCAGCATACCAAATCCTGCTACGAAAGCAGTGTTTTTTACTAGGATATCTTTGTAAAACCAGAAAAGGAATATAGCAAACAAAATTATCTGAATAACCGAAATCCATAAGGATAAACCTAGAGTCTGATCTCTTGTAAAAGCTGGAATAACTTGATCAGGATAGTTCCATCCCATAGAAAGGTACATGTTGAGGAAAAAGAAGGTTGAAAGTAGAAAGTAGAAGATACAGAAATAAATAGATTCCATCTTCCATCTTCCATCTTCAATCTTCTGCCTACTGTCATAATCTTTCCTTAAGTAATAAAACCCTAAAAGCAAAATCAAACCCATAACTGGGAATAAGTACCTCTCATGACTTTGAGTAAGTAGGTGAAAAAAGGCAAAAACAGCCAAAGTGCAAGCCAAGATAAAGTTTCTAAATAATTGTTCTTTTTTGGAAAACAATACGGTAATCGAGCTTATAAAATAAGCAAAAGTAAATAACAATAATCCAAACTGTTTTGCCGAAGCAATTCCAAAAACTAAATGTTTATCGGTTAGCTGCATGCCCTTTAATCCAGATAGAATCCACCAGCCATTAAAAGCATTCAAAGAATACCAGGGAAACCAGTCGGAATTTACAGTCAGAAGCCAGATCAGCCTCTCCATCTGCTTTCCTAAAAAGAAAGGAAATATTACAATTATGAAAGTTATAAAAGTAACGCCCAGACTGGACATTAACTGTCTGAAAGAAAATCTTTTTAAAATAAAAAGATAAAAAAGCGGGATAAAGATGATATTTTGAAACTTCATCAGCCATGAAATTGTAAAAATAGCTGCACCCCAATTTGATTTATTTTTTAAAACAAGAAAGACACCCAATAAAAACAAAGCCAAACCAAACTGATCAACCTGCCCCCAGACCACACCATCGTAGATCACAGCGGGGTTAAGGAAATACAAAAGAGCTATTAGCTTACTGTAGTTGACTGTCATTCCCGACTTGATCGGGAATCTATATAATTTCTGGATTCCCGCTTTCGCGGGAATGACAAGAATGCCACTTATCTTAATAATCAACCACACAATCAATAAATCCGCCCCAATAGTAACAATCTTTAACAAAAATAAATAGAAAATATTATTATCCGCCCAATATTCGTTAATATTGTAAGGATTTTTGAATAAGGCATAGACCTTATTAACAATCCATAAAATATAACCAAATCCGGGAGGATAGTTGTAGTTAGTATTGTTAACCAGCCAAAGGATTCCTTTGTCAGCCACAGCCAAACCCCACCCCTTCCAAAAAGCCACATCAGCCTTGAATCCGGGAATGGGAATTAATAAAAGTCTAATCAGAAGTCCTAATCCTATTAAGATATGGAACATAAAAGAATGCTACCAAATTTCAGAAGAATTCGGAAAAGATCGGAGTATCGGAAGAGATCGGAGTATCGGAAGAGATCGGATACCAGATAGAACCGATAAATCTGATTTATCTGAATTTTCCGGTATCTGATTTTTTCTGATTTCTACTGATCTGTTCTGATTTATCCGGTCTTATTTCTTATATTCCAGACTATTCAAAAGTCTGGTAAATACAGCCTGACCATCTTCTGGAAAGATATTATTCACGTGTAATACTCTATCGGGTTGATCTGGAATGACTAAAAAATAATTGTCTGAACCAATAACATCGCTCTGGGTTATATATCTAGCCTTCCAACCTTGTAGACCTTTATCAGTTCTGAAAGTTTCAACCTCATCAAGTCCCTTAAGACCTGCAAAAAACTTCCAGTAGTTTCTGACAAAATCTTCCTGTCTTCCCCTTAGTTTTGGATCATAACTAGAAATGGTTTCAACAAGAACCATCAAATTGAACTGGGCAGGCACATCGGCAACGTCAAATGTAACTGTATCATTCACGTCACCTGGGAAGATAAGAGGAATCATCTCCGGTGGATACTTGAAAATATACTGTCCTTTGGGACTTGTAAAATCGACCCAATTAGAAGCGCTTGCAAGTTTTGAATAATCGTAGGTTGGTCTTTGAGGCTGTGGTTGAGGAGTGGTTTCCGTTCCCGTATAGTTTATCCCAGCCGGAAAAACAACCTGACCTTTACTCTTTTTACTAACCCACCAATATAGTCCAAATACTATTGCTACAAATACTACTAAAATTCCGATGCTTAAAAATGATAAAGCGTATTTATTATCCGATTCCTTTGCAGATTTTTGCTCCTCCATAAATTAAAAACATTAATCAAAAACTAACATCTTTATAATATAAAGAAACAGATGATGTTTGTCAAATCATTTTTTCAATTGTAAGAGTTCACACTCTTTGACAAAACGTGCATCTCCTTGTCATTCCGTGCTTGACACGGAA
>CAYJQQ010000065.1:0-5748 GCA_964372285.1 uncultured Gammaproteobacteria bacterium
TCGGGAAAAATTCGGATCCAAAATTTCCCATTTTTCCTTGTTGCCCGAGCTAAAGCTACTCTTGAAGCCTCGATCTCTCTATCTTTTATCCACCCGGCAGTGAGAGATTTTAGCCCGTACATACCAAAAGTCACCTTCTCTCCTTTAGTTGCCAATCTCCTCCATATACCGCGAAATTGTTTTCTGTATTTCTGACGTTTTGGCGCTAACATATCATCTACAAATCCAAACTTTTACACCAATGTATCCTGATTTTGTCAAAGCCGCATACTTTGAAAAATCTACGTCTTCCCGTATAGTCGATGTAGGCATCATTCCTAGTGAATATTTTTCTCTCCTTGATATCTCCGCACCGGCAATTCTTCCACCTAGTTGAATTTTAACCCCCTTAGCTCCCGCCTCTTTAACTCGATTCATAGCGTTATGAACAACAGATCTATGGGGAAAATTCTTAACGAGTTTTTCAGCTATCGTCTGTGCAACATAATAAGAATTAGTATATGGTCTTTTAACAGGCTCAATCTTAATCTCTAACTTTATCGCTTTTCCTTTTTTGTCAGAAGCCAAGTACTGCGAAATAAATTTTTTTACTTCTTCTAAGCCTTTTCCGCCACGACCTATGATCATTCCCGGTTTCACCGAATGTATGATCAAGGTAATTTTGTTAATTGCTCTTTCTATATCAATTTGGGTGATAGAAGCAAAGCTTAATTTCTTCATCAATAGCGCCCTAATTTTGCTATCGGAAAATAAAGCTTCTCTGTAGGCTTTTTTATTGGTAAAAAACCACCTAGAACTCCAGTTATATAAAATTCCGAGCCTTAGGCCTCTTGGATGTACTTTTTGTCCCACAGTTTAAATAAACTCTAAATTCGGATATCGAATTCCGAAACAATTTCTAAAATATTAATTTTCAAAATTAAAAACGCTATTGTTTTGATCATTTGGATTTTGTTAATTTGGATCTGTTTAGAATTTCGGATTTAGGATTTTGGTTTTTATCTGCTTCTTTTGGTTTTTCCGCTTCAAGTGTGATTTTAATGTGCGAAAATCTTCTCAAAATCGGTTTCACAGCTCCTCTTCCACCGTGTCTAAACCGTTTTAACTTTTGACCTTGCCCAACGCTTATAAATTTAAATTTAAGAGTCGTCTCCTCGACCTTTAAAACATTTTTTGCATTATTCAAGGCTGATTTAATGACCTTGTAAAATATGCCGGCCGACTTTCTAGGCGTGTACTTCAAATAATCCAAAGCATCGACGGGCTTTAACTTCTTGATTTCAGGCAAAAGAAATCTCAACTTCTTCGGTGCAATCTTAAGATTTTTGTTGTATGTTTTTGACTCCATAAATTGATTATTTTCTTTTTTTAACAATGAATTTATCACTCCACTTATTTCTTTTGCGTGTCTTTTTGCCCCTTGCTGGTTTACCCCAGGGCGTTTTAGGATGCATGCCTTCACCGACTTTACCTTCTCCTCCGCCGTGCGGATGGCTACGGGGATTCTGGGCTGTACCGCGAACCGAAGGCCTAATTCCCATGTGAATTTTTCTGCCGGCTTTACCGATGACTCTATCTTTGTGGTCGATGTTACCAAGTTGGCCAACTGTAGCCAAGCAATGTGAAAAAACTCTCCGTACTTCTCCTGAAGCTAATTTAAGCTGCACATATTTATCCTCTTTAGCCACCACTCCTGCAGATGTTCCAGCACTCCGCATAATTTGACCTCCTTGTCCGGGATACAACTCAATATTGTGGACCTGAATTCCGATAGGAATGTTTTTGAGGGCTAAAGCATTTCCTGGCTTTATTTCAGCATTTTCGGAAGAAATAACCGTATCGTCCAACTTCAGATCTTTTGGCAGAAGAATATAGCGCATTTCTCCATCCGTGTACTTTATGAGAGCTATCTCGACATTTCTATTGGGGTCATAATCTATACGGACCACCGTTCCCTTCACACCTTTTTTATCTCTCTTAAAATCTATCGTTCTGTAGTATCTTTTTTGCCTGCCGCCCTGGTGACGGACGGAGACCGTGCCAGTGGAATCTCTTCCCGAATGTTTCTTCAGGATATGTTTTAGACTTTTTTCCGATTTATTTATACTATTCATAATTTATGCTTGCGGGAATAAATCAATTTTTCCCTCGCTCAGCTTTACAAAAGCTATTTTTTTCGCAGCTAAACTTTTAATCGCCATTTTTTTGCCGACTTTTCTTTTCTTTCCTTTCCTGATCATGATTTTGACCTGTTTTACTTTGACTTTATAAAGTTTTTCCAAAGCCAGTGCAACATTATGCTTATTTGCCTTAAGATGAGTCTCAAACATATATACTTTGTCGTTGGCTAAATTCGTCGCTTTTTCAGTCAACATCGGTTTTAGCAAAACTTCATCAATTTTCATATTGCTTACTAAGAACTTGTAGGCCTCCCTCAACTATAAGCACTTTTCCATTCTTGAGAACCTCGTATGGATTGATCGATGTCATGCCTATTAGGCTGATATTTGATATATTTCTGGCTGCCAGAAGCAAATTATTTTTTTGCATTTTAGGTAAAACAACTAAAATTCGCTCTTTTTCAAAACCGACTGCATTTAAAAAGCGCACCATCAGTCTTGTTTTCGGTTCTATTTTAAGAAAATCCTCGCTTAATCCGAAAATTCCTTTCTCCCTAAATTTCAACGTCAAAGCGCTGAAGAGTGCTTTTTTTGCTTGTTTTTTATTCAGTTTTAGCGAGAATTTACGCGGTTTTGGCCCACCTACGACACCGCCTCCTACAAAAATAGGCGCTTTAATATCGCCGTGTCTCGCTCTACCGGTACCTTTCTGTCTATAAATCTTTCTGGTTGAACCCTTAACTTCACCCCGTGTTTTTGTCGAAGCTGTTCCTTGTCGACGATTAGCCAGATAAACGCGCACGTATTGAGCCAACAGTCTACGGTTCACTTCCACATTAAAAAAGTCTTCTGGTAACTCAAGATTTCCAGTTTCTTTACCATCAACTGAATACACAGGAATAGTCAATCCACTTTTTGTTTTTGCTATTTTAATTTTTTCTTTGATCTTAATTTCTTTTTTTTGATCTGTCTTTTTCCTAGGCATTTCTAGTAACTAATAACTATTAACTCCTAACTTCTAGTAATCCCCCTCTAGCTCCCGGAACTAACCCTTTTACTACTAAGCCGTCGTCTTTTACCTCAACTATCCTCATATTTTTTATGGTAATTCTATTACCACCCATTCTTCCTGCCATTTTCTTGCCTTTAAAAACTCTTCCGGGTGTAGTAGTCTGTCCGATTGAGCCTGGAGCTCGTTCTCTATCCGATTGACCGTGTGTCCTTGGTCCTCCGGCAAAACCGTGCCTTTTTACAACACCTTGAAATCCTTTTCCCTTTGAAGTTCCAGAAACATTAACATAATCTCCCAATTTAAAAAAAAGGGGGGGCTTTATTTCATCTCCAATGTTAATTTTGCGGTCTTCAATTATAATGCTTTTATCTGCGTGCTTAACTTTATCACTCAACCTAAATTCTCTTAAAAAACGAAGCGGGGTTTTCACCCCCGCCTTTGTCAATTTTCCTTGGTCTGGCTTTTTGATGTTTTTAGTTTGGGAACCAAGTTTGACTTGGCCAAATCCGAGCATGACAGAAAAGTAGCCATGCTTAGATGCTTCCTTGATCTCAATGAGATAGCAGGGTGAAGTCTTGATGAGAGTAGTCGGAATCCGCTCATTATTTTGATCAAAAGTTTGAGATTGTTCTGATTTTGAACCTAAAATAAAACCCGTCATATTTTGATTCCTAAAATAAATAAAAAAATCGCCCCAGATGGAGCGATTTAAAATTTCCATTCTGGTCTATTTTTTATGTACTTTCTTCCCAAACAAGGAAAAATAACATGTGAGGAAATTATATACTACTGTGTAAGTTTGGTCAAGAAGATGTTTGGTAACGTAATATTTCAGGATCTTTGACAAAATTGTATCATACTATGTCATCCTTAATCCTAATATTCATCAGGACAAGTTTTGTTTCTGGATCTGATCCTTCGTTAATTTTAGATCAGCAAGAAGGTAATGATAGATGCTGAATCAAGTTCAGCATGACAGATTCTCTGTCAAGAAGTGTGAAAAGGTTTTGTTCTTGACAGAATAAAAAGAGATCATCATATCTTAACTAATCAATGTCTCCATTCCTGTTCATCAAGCTAAAACATTAGGAAAAGGAATAACAGTCTCGATCATCAAAGACGCTGGTCTAACTAGCGAAGATTTTCTTAAACTTTTAAAAAAGAAATAATTCTCTACATCTTTACCTCAACCTCAACACCTGCGGCAAGTTCTAGATGCATGAGAGAATCGATTGTCTGATTGGTGGGATTCTTAATATCAATGAGGCGTTTGTGGATTTTTAAGCCAAAGTGTTCCTGATGATTTTTTATTCCTCTTGATGAAGCTGCTGGAAGTACTACATATACTTCTTTTCTTGTAGGAAGTGGAATCGGGCCAATAATTGAGGCGCCTGTCCTGATTGCCGTATCGACAATCTTCTGGCAGGTTTCATCTATTAATCGATGATCGTAGGATTTTAATCGAATCCTTATTCTTCCCTTTGGCATAATATAAAAGTGCTAAATATGCTACGAATGATGCAAATCTTTATGCTAATCTACGAATATGCTAATACTGACTTTATAATCTGAATTAGTATATTCGCAACATTCGCATTCATTCGTAGATTAGTATCACTTCATGATTTTAGTTACCACTCCAGCCCCAACCGTATGTCCGCCTTCTCTTATGGCAAACTTCAATCCTTCTTCCATGGCAACAGGATAGATAAGCTTAGCGCTGATCTTAACATTATCACCCGGCATGACCATCTCAACGCCGCTTGGAAGTTTTAACTCGCCTGTTACATCTGTCGTTCTAATGTAGAACTGTGGTCGGTAACCATTAAAGAATGGTGTATGACGACCGCCTTCCTCTTTCGTCAAGACATAAATCTCTGCCTCAAAATCCGTATGTGGCGTAATCGAAGCTGGTTTTGCCAAAACTTGACCTCTTTGGACGTCTTCTTTTTCCACTCCTCGAAGCAGAAGACCAACATTGTCACCGGCTCTGGCTTCATCCAGCGTCTTCCTAAACATTTCTACTCCGGTAACCACGGTTTTTTTCGTGGCCTTTAATCCAACGATCTCGACTTCTTCATTCAGTTTGAGAACTCCTCGTTCAACTCTTCCTGTCACTACTGTTCCTCTACCTGCAATTGTAAATACATCTTCGATTGGCATCAAGAAAGGTTTATCGACAGGTCTGACAGGTTCTGGAACATGTTCGTCTACTGCTTTCATGAGTTCTTCGATTGCTTTAACAGAATCTGCATCATCCTGAAGAGCCTTTAATGCAGAGCCTTTGATGACTGGAATTTTGTCGCCATCGAATTTATATTTTTTCAGAAGATCTCTAACTTCAAGCTCGACGAGATCAATAAGTTCTTTATCCTGGACCATGTCTGTCTTATTCAAGAAGACGACTATTGCCGGAACATTAACCTGCCTTGCGAGTAAGATGTGTTCTCTTGTTTGAGGCATTGGGCCGTCCGGAGCAGAAACTACTAAAATAGCTCCATCCATTTGGGCAGCACCGGTTATCATATTTTTGATGTAGTCGGCATGTCCCGGTGCATCGATATGAGCGTAGTGTCGTTTGTCTGTTTCATATTCGGAATGATGAAGATTGATTGT
>CAYJQQ010000066.1:0-5739 GCA_964372285.1 uncultured Gammaproteobacteria bacterium
TTTTTCTGGCGTTTTAGTGTTTTACAGAATAAATAAATATTCCACCACTATCGTATATTTTTTTGACATTTTTAGGTTTACAGCGAATAATAATTTTTTCTTCATCAGGAAGTTCTCTAATTTCGTATACATAATCAACCTCTTTCAATATAGAACAATCCATTTTTTGAATTTTTTTTAAACGTTTATCGAAAGAAATACTTGTTACACCTAAAGTTTGAGCCTCTGCAAAATATAGTTGTTTACCTGAAAATGCCGCCACATAGGAGCTATCCTTATAATAATTTAAGGGCAGATTTTTTTGGTAATTTCCCCTGTCTTTTTCATGAAGCGGGCTTAGCACTACACCTTCTGGTTGTTTTTTAAGAAAAGCTAACGCCACAATTTCTTCTTTAGGTAAATATGCTGGTCTGGACATCTTCAAAAAGTGCCAAATTAAATCATACGATGTTGGAACTGATAACAAAATCAACATAAAACCAATTATTGGGATGAATTTTTTCCTTCCTTTAAGAAGCTCATAGGTTAATCTAGTCAAATAAATTGTTGAAAGAAATATTGCATAAAAGAAAAACTGAATTGTGTTCCACCAAACCCCTTTTTGGACAAGAGTAATAGTCAACAATATAGAAAAAAATATCGATGGAATTATTACTGCATCAAACTTATCCAACTTTCTTCTTAAAAATAGAATTCCTATATAGAGTAATCCAAAGAATCTCGTACCTAAGTAAAATAATAAAAAAATCAGTAAATTGAGCAATTCTATTGCAATTAAACGCGGCCCAATTTTAAATTGTTGGAGGTAGTATCGCGCGTCGGTTATGCTCTGAAGATAAAATTGATTCGGCGACTCTGTAATAGTGTGAACAAGTGCAAAGGGGGCAAAACTAAAAGCAGAGCCAGTCTTGAGTGCAACAAAGGGATGATAGAACAGAAAAATGCCTGATAAGACAAAACAGCTGATGATTAACGAATAAATAACAAAATTTTTTATTCCAGTTTTTGACGCATTTATAACCAAGTATAGACCAAGTAAAAAAATGCTTATCATTCCTCCATAAAACTTAAGTCCCAACATGAGAAAAATGATTACTCCGCATGTGAGCATTTTTTTTAGACTCAACTTTTTATCTTTAATAATTATGAGAAGCAGTAGAAAAAAAAGCAGAGAGAATGCGTACTCAAGATTCGACATAGCATGTAGTATCGGTTGAGGTAAAAGCGTCGACGACCCTTGAATTGTTTTACTATGATACAGTGTTAGAAGATAAGAAAAAGATCCTGCAAAATAACTAAAAAAGAGGAACAAGCTAACAAAAAAAGGCGTGTCTTTAATTTTGCGAGCTAAGATAATTAATAAACTGGAGAAGAATATAAACCAAATGATTGGTAACAACTTGAAATAAGAGATTATCGCTGGAATTCCTAGTTTAGTAAGAAGAAATATAAAAAAATCCAGTAAATAATTGTATCCGTATAGATTTTCTCCAGCAAAAGTTGGAGCAATAAAGGGAAATTTATTAAAAGAAACATTTGCAGTGGTAAGGTGCCAAATCGCATCTCGTCCGTGCGCTCCCCAGAAGTAATATCCGCATTCTCCTTGGAAACAATAGTAACTTCCGCTTGGGAAGATGACAAGCATGCACAGAAAAAAGGCGGGAAGGATTATTAGAAGTAGAATTTTATTTTGTCTGATATATTTAAACGATTGCCTCATGATTAATAAATCGAGTAAATAAATATTTTTCCATTGTTATAAATTTTCTTTATATTTGGCGGTTTACACTTAATAACGATTTTTTCACTATCTGACAATTCTCTTATTTCATAAATATAATTGACTTCCTCTATAATTGAACAATCCAATTTCCTTACTTTTTCTAAGCGTCTTTTATAAGAAATACCTGTCAGTCTTAGTTGTAATTCATTAGCCAGATATTCCTGTTTCCCCGAGAAAGCAGCTACATAAGCTGTATCTTCATATGCATAAAGCGGATTTGGCTTTGAATAATTCTTCCATTCTTTTTTGTATAAAGGCACGTAAACTACTCCATCTGGTTCTTTTTTAAGAAAATCTAAAGCCTCCATCTCTTCTTTAGGAAGATATGCTGCTCCCGGAACAACCAAAAAAAATTTAATTAGATCATAGGAAGTAGGGATTGATAAAAACATAATTATTAATACTATAGATATTGAAATTATCTTCTTATTTTGTACGAGATCAAAAGATAATTTGGCTAGGTAGATAGTTGACATAAATATGGCATAATAAAAAAACTGCATTGTGTTCCACCACTCGCCTTTTTGAACTAAAGTAACTGTTAAGATGATAGAAAAACAAATGGTTGAGATGACAGAAAAATCAAATGTTTCTAGCCTACGCTTTAATAATAAAATGGGTATATATAGCAGCCCAAAAAAACGAGTTCCTAAATAAAAAAATAAGAAAATAGTTAAGTTCAGAGCTTCTATTGCTACTAGTCGTGGACCAATACCGCGTGACATTAAGTAATATCGGGCATCAGTCATACCCTGAAGATAAAATTGATTTGGCGTTTCTGTAATTGTATGAACAATAGCAAATGGGGCAAAACCGAATACAAAACCTGATTTAAACGATTGGGTCGGATTGTAAAAGAAAATAATACTCAAGATAGTAAATAATCCTATGAATGATATATATGTCAAATATTTTTTAAAATCTTTAAAAAAATAATTTACTGTCAAGTAGATCCCGATCAGAAATATACAAATCACTCCACCGTAAAACTTTAATCCCATAATTATAAAAACTATAAATCCTGCAACAATACAAGTTTTAAGATTAAAATTAGTTTTTTTAATCAAAATTAATAAGCAAAGAAAAAATAATAAAGAAAAAGCATATGGAGGGTTCGACATCATTAATACAATTGGTT
This sequence comes from uncultured Gammaproteobacteria bacterium, assembly GCA_964372285.1. GTDB lineage: Bacteria > Patescibacteriota > Microgenomatia > UBA1406 > GWC2-37-13 > 2-01-FULL-40-13. Next base: position 2,922 of record CAYJQQ010000066.1, read on the forward strand.
GGGGCAGTTGCGTAGACGAATCATTAATGCTATGTTCACGGAATAGTTTGATTAAATAGTAAAAAGATCCGGCAAAGTAATTAAAAAAAAGAAATAGACCAATAAAGATAGGATTGTCTTTTATTTTCCTACCTAAAATAATAAGTAGCAATGTAAATAAAATAAACCAAGTAACTGGAAAAATTTTGAAGTAAGTAATTAGCGCTGGAATTCTTAGTTTTGTAAGAAGAAATATAAAAAAATCTAGTAGATAATTGTATCCGTATAGATTTTCTCCAGCAAAAGTTGGAGCTATAAAAGGGAATTTATTAAATGATACATTTGCTATGGCAAGATGCCAAATAGCGTCGTGACCATGAACGCCCCAGAAATTTATACCACAGGCGTCCTTGAAACATAAGAATGTGCCGCTAGGAAAAATGATAAGCATGTAGAGAAAAAAGGCAGGCAGGATAATTAAAAGTAAGAATTTATGCTTTCTGATATAATTAAATGCAGACCTCATAATGACTACAATTGTCATTCCCGCGAAAGCGGGAATCCAGAATTATATAGATTCCGGATCAAGTCCGGAATGACATTAACTTTGAAAATTCAACATGACAAACAACAAGCTTGCAATAATTACTGTCGTCTATGAGAATTATACCGTACTTGACGATTTCTTCGAAAGTCTCCGGAATCAGACAAATAGAAGTTTTTATCTTTATTGTGTCGATGTATCGATACATCGACACACGATTAACTTTAAGGATCTTCCTGCGAAAACTATTTATGCAGAAAATAAAGGATATTCCCATGGGATAAATACAGGCCTAAGGAAAGCTCTTGAAGAAGGTTGTAAATATTATTGCATCATAAATAATGATGTTTTTTTTGAAGAAAATTTTGTTAATAATTGTATCTGTTCTATCTTCAATCATCCATCCTCTATCATCGGAGGAAAGATCTTTTATGCGTCTGGTTTTGAATACCATAAGAATCGGTACAAAAAGTCGGATTTAGGAAAAGCGTTATGGTTTGCGGGGGGAAAAATAGACTGGCATCATGCATTAACTCCCCATATAGGCGTAGACGAAATTGACAAAGGACAATATAATAAATTGAAGGAAATTGATTTTGTCAACGGCGCTTTAATGTTGTTTGATAAATCAGTAATCGATAGAGTCGGATTTTGGGATGAAAGTTATTTTCTTTATTTCGAAGATGCTGATTTTTGTGTCAGAGCGAAAAGGTTGGGAATAAAAATGTTTTATGATTCGTCAATTGTTATTTGGCATAAAAATGCACAATCAACCGGTGGTTCGGGATCAAAATTACAGCAAAGATATCAAAGAATAAGCAGGCTTCGCTTCGGTTTAAGATATGCGCCACTAAAAACAAAGCTTCATCTGTTAAAAAATTACATGACCTCGATGGTCATTCCGAAAGAGCGCAACGACTAAGAAATCTAGAATAAGCGTAATTGCGCTTCGCTAGATTCCTCGCCCCGCTCGGAATGACAATTTGTCGACTATAAATGAAATTAAAAAAATTAGTATCTAAAAGAATTTTCACCTTTATATTCATCCTTTTGGTTTTAATCTATTTCTTCCAACTTTTTAGGGTAGCCAGAAACTACTCACAATCGCATGCTTTTGGCGACGAAAATGCTCACATGGCAGGTGGATATTTTATCCTAAAGGGTTACAAACCATATAAAGACTTTTCCGGGAATCATCAACCATTGACATATATCTTTCCAGCTGTTATTCAAAAGATCGCACCCCCCAACAGCCTTTTTCTTTTTGTCGGAAGACACAGATTAGCTATTTATTTTTACTCTATCTTGTGGCAGTCGATTTACCTTATTACTTTTGGTAAGTTTTTATTTTTTTTTACTCTTATCTTTGAAATTTCAAGATATGTTCTTTTGGGAAATAAAATATTAGGAGAAATCTTAGCTATGTATCCTTTGGTATTTTTGTTTGGAGTGGTGATAAAAAAAACTATCTTTAATAAAAATTTAAAATTATCTGAAATTGTCATATTTTCTTTTGCCTCTTTCCTTGCTGCTTTTTCTTTATTACCTGCCTGGCCGACTATTATTATTTTGAATCTGATTCTATTGATCAATCATATAAAACATAAACAAAGATTGCTTTTGCAACTCTCCCCTTTTTTTATTCTGGCCCTCCTTCTTTTTATGTTTGTTCCATTCGCTTATTATTTTAGAGATACAATCTACGATAACTTAACTTTTGTTATTCCAAAAATGAATAGGGTTTCCTCAAATCTAGATTATCTTCGAATGATATTTCTCCCCTTTTCTGCATTTAGAAAAAATCCTGATTTTATTAATATCTTAATCATTTCTTATCTTGTACTTTATCTTTCAATGCTCTATTTGGCATTCAAAATGAAAAAAATTATACCGCTTTCGATAATTATTTTTGCTTTGGTTTTAACCAACACGAGAAATACTTTCATAAAATTTGGGGATTTCCATGTTTTGCCTTGGTTGGCTGCTTTCTTTTTTATTCCTGTTGCATTTTTTGCCTTTCTAATACAGCATAAATCGTACTCTAAAAGATTCAGAAAATTATACATTTCTTCTCTAATCATTTTATTTCTTCTAACTTTCTGGCTTAACTTTATCCACAAGGCCGATTTTTACGGAAAGATATTGTTTAATACAAAAAATGATTTATTGAACGAGCATTACATAAACTATTCACGGTCTGTAAAATACGGCCTGGCTATGAAAACGATAAAAAGCAAAGGTGACAGACTTTTTGGTATAGCAAACGACACTTTAGCTTTCTGGGTGGCGGGTTTG
>CAYJQQ010000067.1:0-1424 GCA_964372285.1 uncultured Gammaproteobacteria bacterium
AAGTCTAAAGTCTTTAAAGTCTCTGTTCGCACGAGAGAAGGAAAAGATTTAGGAATGATGAATATTAATCAGTTCATCACAAAACTAAATAGTCAAATTGAGAAATTTCTATAAACGAAAACCAGAAAAAAAATTTTATTTTACAAATCACAGGATAGAGTCTCCCACTCTTAGAGTGATTGATCATCAAGGTAAGCAGATCGGTATTTTGAACAAATTTGAAGCATTGAAACAAGCTCAAGAAAGAGGTAGCGACCTTGTTTTAATCGCTCCGAAGGCAAATCCGCCTGTCGCAAAAATTATAGATTTCAAAAAATTTTTATATCAGCAAGAAAAAAAGCTCAAAGAGGCTAAAAAGGGAATAAAAAAAAGCATCGTCAAAGATATCAAACTTTCGCTATTTATTGCGCAAGCAGATTTGGACAGACTAATTAACAAAGCGAGGAGTTTTCTGGATGAAGGGAATCAGGTTCGCATAAATCTACTTTTTCGGGGAAGAGAAATCGGCAAGAGAGCGATGGGATTTGATCTGGTAAGTAAAGTTATCACTGCGCTGGGCGAGGTGAATGTATCCAAAGAGCCACGACTGATGGGAAGAATTATTAGCACAGTGCTATCACGTAAAAAGTGACACATATAATACCTTGATCTATGTGTCATCCCGAGGAGTGAAACGACGAGGGATCCCATTACAATTAATCAGATCCTGAATCAAGTTCAGGATAAAAATGGCAGATGTCAAAACAAAAAACTCATAAATCGGCAGCTAGACGTTTTAAAATATCTAAAAGAGGTAAACTTTTACATAGATCTCACTATGCCAGGCATCATGCATCAAAAAAGACGAAACGGCAGATAAGAAGTTTAAAACAGATGAAAAAAGTAACAGGTCGGTATGAGAAAAGGATTAAAAAGATGCTGGGAGTAGCTTGATTATATTAAAGATCAAATATATTTTATTTTTTATATTTAATATTTAGTATTTTATTATGGTAAGAATTAAAGGAGGAGTTATAACTCGCAGGAAGCATAAAAAGATTCTCAAACAGGCAAAGGGTTATTGGATGTCCAGACATAAGCAGATTAAAAAAGCCAAAGAAGCCGTTCTTCATGCTGGCCAATATGCATTTGCCGGTAGGAAAATTAGAAAGAGAGACTTTAGACAGCTTTGGATTATTCGTATAAATGCTGCAATTAGGCCTCTCGGTTTTACTTATAGTTCATTCATTAATCGACTAAAGACAAAAAAAATAGAGCTCGACAGAAAAATACTGGCCCAAATTGCCCTAGAGTATCCGAAGGTATTTGAAAAAATTGTCGAAAAGATTAAATAATTGTTCAATTGCTCAATTGTTTCATTGATTTGAATTTATTGGTTTATTTTTAAGAGCAACAATGGAACAATGGAACAATGAAGCAATCGA
>CAYJQQ010000067.1:1434-5724 GCA_964372285.1 uncultured Gammaproteobacteria bacterium
AGCTCTCAATTTAATCAAGATCTAAATCAAGTTGAATCTCTTCCCGATCTTGAAAATCTTAAACTTAAGTCCCTCGGTCGAAAAGGTCATATCACCCCCTTACTTCAATCCATTAATAAATTAAATTCAAATGAAAAAAAAGGTTTTGGAAAAAAATTAAACGAACTAAAGATTTCGATTAAACACTTAATCGAAAAAAAGAAAAAAGAACTACTACGGGAGTCAGAAAGCAATTTACATGTTGACATAACTTTGCCGGGGAAAAAATATTCAAAAGGAAGCCTTCATCTGGTTACCTATGCAGTTGAAGAAATAACTAGAATTTTTTCTCGTCTAGGATTTATCCGAATGTCTTATCCTGAAGTTGAGTGGGAATACTACTCCTTCGACGCTTTAAATATGCCCAAAGGCCATCCGGCAAGAGACGACTTTGAAACTTTTTTTATCGACGCCCCCGAACACAAAAAATTTGGAAAAATGATCCTGACACCTCATACCTCCTCCGGTCAAATCAGAGAAATGTTGAGATTAAAAAAGCCACCCATTCGGATGATAAATATTGCCAAGTGTTATAGACCGAACTGGGACGTTTCGCATGTACCTATGTTTCATCAGTTTGAAGGAATGGTTGTTGATAAAAATATAAATATTACTAACTTAAAAGGTACCATTGACTATTTCGCGAAGGAATTCTTTGGTGAGAAGAGGGAAATTAGACTTCGCCCATTCCATTTTCAGTTTACCGAACCTTCATTCGAGGTAGATATAAGTTGTGGAGTATGTCTTGGCACTGGGACGATTAATAAACAAAAATGTAAATTATGCAAATCCGGTTGGCTTGAATTAGGAGGTTCTGGGATGATTCATCCCAATGTGCTTAAGTCGGGAAATATAGACACTACAATCTATACGGGTTGGGCGTTCGGCTTTGGCATTGAAAGGGTAATTATGATGAAAGAAGGTCTGAAACTCGACGATGTTCGAATTTTATATGATGGAGATATTAGATTTTTAGAACAATTCTAAACGCACAACTATGATACGAATGATGCGAATTTTTATGCGAATCTACAAATATACTAATAACGCCTTTATAATCTGAATTAGCATATTCGCAACATTCGCATTCATTCGTAGATTCGTATCATATTATGTATTTGTATGAATATTAAAATTCCCTACAACTGGCTTCTTGAATATTTAGATACTAATGCGACTCCGACTGAAATTCAAAAATATTTGTCGCTCTGCGGGCCTTCTGTTGAACGAATAGAGAAAATTGGAAATGACTATGTTTATGATATTGAAATAACTTCAAACCGTGTTGACATGGCGTCGGTTTTTGGTATAGCCCAGGAAGCTCAAGCGATTCTTCCTCAATTTGGTAAAACGTCAGTTTTAAAGCTAAATCCTTTAAAAAACTATAGCTTTAAACGTTTAACTGAATATAGCGATCGCCACATGCAGTTAAATGTCAAAATTAACAGTAAAGATCTGTGCTCAAGATTTACGGCTATTATTTTGAGCAACATCCAAATTTCTCCTTCTCCTGAATTTATTTCAAAACGTCTTCAACTTTGTGGAGTAAAGTCAATTAACAATGTTGTAGATATTTCTAACTATCTCATGTTGTCTTTGGGACAGCCGGTACACGTATTTGATTATGATTCGATAGGTAAAGCTACAATGATCGTGCGGGAAAGCGTTAAAGGAGAAAAAATCGTGACTCTGGATGGAAAACAGATTACACTGCCTGGAGGCGACATTGTAATTGAGGATGGAAGCCAAAAACTTGTCGATCTTTGCGGAATTATGGGTGGTTTTAATTCAGCTGTTTCAGCCAAAACGAAAAGGGTCGTACTTTTTGTCCAGACGTATAACCCGCAAAAAATACGAAAAACCTCGATGACTACCGGCCAAAGAACAGTTGCGGCGACCTACTTTGAAAAAGGATTGGATGAAGAAAGAGTTGAATCAACAACTGCATACGGAGTTGAACTCTTGCAAAAATATACCAGAGCAACAATTGCTTCTCAAATATATGACATTTACCCAAATCCTTATAAGCCTAAAACTGTATCGGTTTTAATCAAAGATATTCAGAGGATAATCGGCGTTCCAATAGAGCAAAAGCAGGTTGTTAAAATTCTTTCGAATCTTGGCTTTAGTTACCTATCCGACAACGGCCGAGCAGGATGGGTTACTGTCGAAATACCATCTTTTCGAAGCAAGGACATATCTATACAAGAGGACTTAGTTGAGGAAATCGCACGAATTTATGGTTATCACAATCTACCAAACAATATCCAATCGACGGTTTACCTAAAGCAACCAAAAGAAAACGAGCTGCTCTTTGAGCTTCAGTCTAAAATAAAGCATTTTCTTAAAAATCTTGGGTTAAACGAAGTGATGAACTACTCGATGACATCAACCGAGATGTTAGAAAATGCTGGACTTAAAGTTTCAGACCATCTGCTTATCAAGAATTCTATTTCTGAAGATATTCAGTATATGAGGAAATATCTTGTTCCCTCGCTCATCAAAAATGTCAAAAACAACGAAGGAAAAAAAGAAAGTCTTAAATTTTTTGAGATTGCCAAGGGTTATAAACCAGGCAAGATTAAGCTGCCAACAGAGAAATATCAGCTGGCAATAGTTGTCAACACCAGCCTTGACGATTTAAAGGGAATTATTGAAGCTCTTTTTAGGGACTTAAACATCGCTGAATATAAAATATCTCAAAGTCAATACAATATTTTAGAGAAAAACATACAAGGTCAGATAACAATCGGTAGAGATTGGCTCGGTAAATTTGGCCAGTTAAACAGATCTGTAAAAGAAAAATATACGTTGAAATCAGATGTATTCCTAGCTTCTTTTGATTTTGAGATGATCATGAAGCATTGCAATCCTCTTTCTTCCTACAGTCCAGTCAATCCTTTTGCCGAGATAAAACTAGATCTTACACTTGAACAAAGTCCGAAACATCCATATAGCTATATAAAGGATATCGCTTTTAAAAAGTCAAAACTTCTGCAAAAAATAGAGTTGGTTAATAAGTTTAAAAACAGAATTACCCTGCGATTTTATTTTGCAGCCACAGACAGAAACATCAGAGAAGAAGAAGCAAAAAGTGTTCTGGAAAAAATTAGAATAAATCTAAAAGATTAGATATTGCTAAAACTATATTACGGCCGCAGTTAATAAAAGCAAAATTTTAAAACATTACAACATTACGGAGCTGGTGTTAAGGGTAAAATAGGTGTCGGACTGGCCAAATCCCAAGGCTGATTTACTCCAATTTTTATTTGCGAGTCGCCGCTCTTATCTTTTTCAGTCCAAGCCATGACTTTTATTTCGTAAACGCCGTCTGTTAAATTAAATGTTTCGTTAAATTCACTGATATTGCCGTCAAGTATTCGCACTTCGCTGGCGTTAATAAAGAACTTAGTCGTCCTGATAGGATTGACGCTGGCTATTTTTCCTTTGATTTCGACGTTGTTCGAGGTTACGGTTGTTTTGTCCGAAGGCGACTTTATCTGGACCACTACAACATCGGAGGAGGAATCTGACGTCTCGGTCGGGGGATGATATTTGTCGTCCTTTTGATCCCGTGCCCAGGCGTCTATGGCCTCCTGCCATCTGTTTTTACCGTCGGTAGAAACAGGGTCATTCTCGGAAATCAATATGTATTCTTTCTCTTCAAAATTTCCTGTTTTGATCTCGACTTCGTTTGCCAGTTTAGCCGTAGATTTAGAAATTTTTAGCTTTTTAAAGTAGGGTGACACGTCTTTAGGCTCTGTTCCCTCTATAAAATATTCCGAACGGGCTGCCACGGCTTCATGAGGCAAGCCTCCTAGAAAGGAGTCGACAGTAATGGCTTTTACTTTATCTGGTTTATCAGGGATACCGTCAGGATACTTTTTGAGCAACTCAATCATCAAACGGTAAAATATTTGGGACGCTCCGGTTGCGCCCGAGGCGATCTTTTGATCCATAGGAGTGTTATCGTTGTTTCCCGACCAGACTCCAACCGTGATGCCTTTGGTATATCCTACCGCCCAGTTATCCCTTTTATCGTTTGTCGTTCCGGTTTTTACGGCTACGGTCTTTCCCGGAATATTCAAATACGAGTTCGGACCGAACACATCCAACCGCGCATTATTGTCCGATAAAATATGGGAAATTAGAAACGAAACTTCCGCGCTAAGAACTCTCTGTTCCTTTGTTTTCACGCTCCGGTAAATTTTTTTTCCTTTGAAATCTGAAATTTCTTCAAGCGATTTCAGC
>CAYJQQ010000068.1:0-5617 GCA_964372285.1 uncultured Gammaproteobacteria bacterium
TTGGGCCCGAAGCGCCCTAATATCTTTTGTCAAATCAACGGAAAAAGGGGAACCAGGTTCATTGTCGACTATTGTTTTCATATACGAATGAAATCTCTCCACATTGATCAGGTCTGATTCGGAAAAAATAGGTTGGTATTCTCTCTGAAGGTAAGATGCGTCGGTGACTCCCACCCGAAAGCTTATAAGCGTACCTACGTTGCCAAACACTGCGTTTTTTACCTCCTCATCCATCTGGCCGATGAACTGATTGGCCACAGTCAGATTCAGATGGTATTTTCTCGCCTCGGAAAGAATAGTTGCAAAGTCAGGTGTTGCAAAATTCTGAAACTCATCAACGTATAAAAAGAAGTCTCGCCTCTGCGGCTCTGAAATTTCCTGCCGGCTCATCGCCGCAACAAGTATCTTCGGAATTAGAACCAAACCCAAAAAGCTTGAATTTTCCTCTCCAAGTTTTCCTTTTGACAAATTAATCAACAGAAGTTTTCCTTCATCCATGCATTTTCGAAAATCAAAGGCGCTCTTTGACTGTCCAATGATATTGCGCATAGTTTTGTTGGTGACAAAACGGCCAAATTTAGATACGATGTAGTCCAGAACTTCTGACTTATGAAAATCTGAAGTCTGGGCAATCTGGTCTGTCCAGTATCGGCGTACAATGGGATCCTGCACTTTAGGAAGAAGTTCTTGGACGTATTTTGGGTCTGTTAATACTCGAACCACCTCAATGAATGTCGATCCCGGTTCGGACATGACGGTTAACATTGCGTTTCTCACCGCGTGCTCAAAACGAGGACCGATAATCCCTGTTCTCTGTGGATCGTAGAGTTTATACATGAGATTGATTATGGCTGTGGTCATAAAATGCTTCTGCTCTTCGGTATTAGCCTCGAGAAGATTAAGCCCCATCGGCCGTTCCGTATCTGATGGGTCAAAATAGATAACATCTTCTGCTCTCTCGGGAGGAACATATTTAACTATATCGTCAATCAGATCACCGTGTGGATCGATGACACAGACGCCATGCCCCGCCTTGATATCTTGTATAGCCATGTCTTGTAAAAGAACCGACTTACCAGTACCTGTCTTTCCGATAATATAGACGTGGCGGCGCCGATCCTCAATACCGATGTGCACGGGTCTTTTTAAACCTCGATAATATCCTTGTCCTATGAATGTTCCACCCGATTGGGGAACATCAGCCGGGACCGGGCCGGTCTTGGCTTTCAGCCATTGAATGTGAGGCGTCTCAACAGTCTTATTTGGAAAGTGATAGATCGTCGCCAGCTCATCCGACGACAGAATCGAGATTGATTTGCTAAAAGGTAGTTCAAATACCGGAAAAAATTTGTAGATAAAGTTGATCATAAATCCTCCCTTCAAAAGCGTGCGGGCTCCAGTGAAGCTGTTCAGATCCGAATTGAATTGGGAAAATGCGGTTTTGATATTTCTGACGTGTATATTTGCGGCTTCTTTTGTCTTAGCCGACACCACAAAACGGATTGCCGTCTGAAATCCCAACTTTGAAGACTTATCATCAATCTTTTCTAATACTTTTGGATCAGTTTTAAATGTCGCTTTCTCGGGGTTTGCTTCATTTTTTTTAGTTGAAGAAACGTAAGTCTTTCCCAGTTTTTTCCATTTAGAATCGGCCGGGCGAATTAAAATCTGAACCATCGCGCCCTCGTCGTCTCCCATCTTAGAAAGCGCGGAAGTTATAGCAGCTAGTGAATCGGACGGTAAATCCCTAAAAAGTTTAATCGGCATGTAGGGATAGTCTTTTGCTACCAGTGAGCCGAAGGCAACTTTTCCGTCCTCGGAAAAAATATTAGGCTCGTCAACCTTTTTTATATCTGCCGAAGGGTAATAGCTATAGATTGTTTTTTCAAGCAAATCAACAATGCGTGAAGGAGCGGAAACATAAAATCGAATGTCAGCCTTTTTTCCCACAATTTCGAAGGCTAATACATCGTCTAAGTCGAAAGCTGAAAGCCAGCCAGATTTTTTGAGCGAGGAAAAGGAAGCAAACATCTGTTCGGCCACGTCGATTTTTATCTCGTTGTCTTTGGGCATCTTGACCTCCAAAGTCACCATCTCCAATGAGATCTGCTCCCGTTTCTTAAGTCGAAGAAAAATCATAATAAGATACATTAAAACAAAAGTCAATCCCGCCGCGCTAAGCGCAGCCACAAGAGCTAAAATAAAGGTGATAAATCGATCTGTCATTCCCTGAATTTGAGCGGGGTCCATAAAAAAATTATATAATAATTACGCAACATAAAACATGAAACATGCAACATTAAAACAATTAAAATATTCATTGCTTACCAGCAGCAAAGTTCTATTTTTTTTACTCATTTTTTTTTACATTTTCTTAAATATTCTTTTCTCGCAGCTAATATCTCCACTTTACTTCCAACTGGTAAAAGAAGATAAAAAGGCGGTAATTAACTTCTTACAAAAGATAAAGAATAGCGCCTATTTTAGCCCATTTCTTGATAAAAGTAAAAACATTTACGGGACACAGATCGAACAAGAGGTTTTCGCTGAAGATAACAAGAGAAAGGAAACCATCGCTAAGTTTGAGTCATTCCTACAAAAAAACCCAAAGTCGAGAGATTTGTTATACAACTTATACCTCCTATATAACGAAGCTGGCAATAAAACAAAAGCGGAAGATTATTTAGAAAGGGCGAAAGAGATAGACCCGCTGATTGAAAATTGACCTAATTAACCTAATTTCTAATTGACCTAAATATTTTTTAAGTCATTTGGATATTGGGAATTGATTAGATCAATTAGAATAATTAGAACTTAGAAATTGTAATATTATGTTAAAACAAGTCAGATTGTATATCAAAGGCGATGTCATAGGAATTGGCTTTCGCGCCTGGACAAAAATTCAGGCAAAGATCGTAGGGATTAATGGTTGGGTTAGGAATGTCTATGATAAACCGGAAATCTATGGACCAGGCGGCGGAGTCGAAGCCTTGATTCAAGGCGAAGAAGAAAAGGTCAACAAAATGCTCGAATTACTCAAAGAGGGTCCGCCTATTTCTCGCGTCGATGACATAGAGATCTTATGGGAAGAACCAAAAGAAATGTTTGAGGGGTTTGAGATTAGAAAATAAGGATAATTTTTACTGCGAATTCTGCAGCTGGGGTTCTTTTTCTTTTCCTTTTACCACGGCTATCGCCAGTTCTTTTACTTGTTCTACCGCATTAGTTTTTTCATCTTTAAGAGATTGGTTTTCTCTTTCAAGCTGCTTTATCTGAATCTGCAATGAGTTAATTCGCTGCTCGAAAAGTTGTATGCCCGATTCATACTTTTGTACCAAAAGTTTTTTTTCTGTCTCAAAATCTTTTTTAAGATCGGTTGTTAAATCTCTTCTTGTATTCTCAATTGCTTTCTCTAGCTTTTGCGGAAACGATTCGACTTGACTTTTAAGATCTTTAAATTCTTTTTCTTGTTTTTCAAGGTTTTCTTTTTGTATTGTTATCGCATCTTGTTTTTCTTTTTGATAATCAGAAAAAGCTTTTCTCTCTTTTTCAAGCTCTTCATCAAACTCCGCTTGTTTTTTCTTTTGGTTAAGAAGTAGGTTGAAATTTTGCTCTTCCTCCTCTTGTTTTCTTAGCCTTTTCTGAAGTTCCAACTCTTCCTCTGTCTTTTTCTTAGTACTTTCAACAGAATTTACTTCTTTTATGAGAGTGTCAAAAAGAGCGTTTATTTGTTGAGTTACCTGTGAACGCAACTGTTCAAGATTTGATTGATTCGTTTCTTTTGCGGCCCTTTTTGAATCGCTTAATGGTAAGGCGGGAGAAATTTCTGTCGTTGTAATTTTCTTTCGTGGCGGCATGATAAGTAGTTTAACAAATTTTAATTGATTTGCAAGCCTAACTTAGGTAACTATTCACTATTTTCCAGTGATATCCTTCGAGCGAGTCCGTCGTCACGTCGGGGGGGTCGAGAAGTTACAATAAATTGTTCTCGACAAGCTCGAACAGTAAAGATTTTGGATAAAACTGAATAGTTACTGATTATTACTTAACACACACAAGGTTGTGTTATAAAATTGTATATAGCTATATACAATTTTAATAATAAATTTGCTATCACCTATGTACATTTATAGGCATCTGTTGCCGGAGATTTTAAGCCAGCTAAAAAAGAAAGACGGTCTAGCAATTATCGGGCCACGTAGGATAGGGAAGAGTTATCTTTTAAATGAGTTAAAGATGTCTCTCGAGAAAAAGGGTAAAAAAAATCTTGCTATACAATCTTGACGATATTGAATTAAGAACAAAGATCGTCATTCAGCCACATCTTTTTGTCACCGAATTGCAGATGAACCAAGCCGATCACCTATTCATCGACGAAGCACAAAAACTACCGCAGATGTTTGAACAACTAAAAATCCTCCTTGATCAAAAAAAACTAAAATTCTTTTGAGTGGTTCTTCAAGCTTAGAGATCCGTCAGAGGACAGCCGAAACATTTGGCGGCCGGATAAGGACTCTTCGTATGTTCCCTCTCGCACTTGCCGAAATATATAAGATAGAATCGTTGATAAAAAAAATCGTATCTAAAAAAAGTGTCTCACTGCGGTTTCTCCAGGCCGAAGCCAGAAGATTGTGGCAGTTAAAAAAAAGTGGGAGACTAATTGGAAGATACACTTTGAGACGGGTTTTCTTCCCGAAGTGTTTTTGGAAAAAAATCGCCAAGAAAAATTTTTCCTCCTCAAAGACTTTGTCCAAAACTATTTGGAGAAAGACATCTTGTTGTTATCAAAAGTTTTGCAAATTGAAGATTTTCGCAGAGTCCTATCTCAATTTGCTTTTCAAAATGGTCAGATTCTCAACACTGTCCACCTCTCAAATGAGAGCGGCTTAACAAGAAAAACCATTCAAAACTATTTTGCTCTTGTCAAAAATACTTATGTCGTATTTCAGATTCCGTCCTACGGCGGCAGTAAAAGATCGGCAATCTTTAAAAACCCCAAAATCTATTTTTTTGATACGGGAGTGGTTAACTATCTGTTGGGACTTTCCTCCTATGAAGAGATCAAAATTGCGCAAAAGGAAGGCTCTTTGGCCGAAACGCTTGTACTATCTCAGATTTTGCCTTACAGCGAAAATAAAGCGCCTCCTCTAAAGATTTCTTATTGGCAAAGTTATCAAGGATACGAGATTGATTTTGTTGTACGTTCAGGATTGCAAAAAATACCTATTGGGGTAACCTTGGCGGACAGTGTCAAAAAAGAAAAAGTAAATAGTTTTGCTCGTTTTTTTGAAGTTTCGGCCGCCGCCTACGGTCTCCTCCTCTATCAAGGAGAGCTTAGAGAGATTATGATCGATGGAAAAAGAATTTTTGCTATTCCTTTATGGATGTGGGTATAATTTATGCAAAGGAAGTGTTTGATGGGTTTGAGATTAGAAAATAAAAGTCCACCATAACTTACTTCAAGACTAAACTCTTCGTTTTTCGCTCGTCGTCTTGAAGAGCATTTATTGGTGGACATAAGAAACTGTATTTCCTCGTTCCTTGGAAACAGTTTCTAATGTGGACCGGATGGGGCTTGAACCCACAACCTTCGCAATGCCATTGCGACGCGCTGCCA
>CAYJQQ010000069.1:0-1242 GCA_964372285.1 uncultured Gammaproteobacteria bacterium
CTAATTGCTTCTTTGGAAGAGTCAACCCCATACATTTTTTTAGGTTTGGTTTTTTGATATAGTTCATGTGTGTATACTCCGTCGCCGCAGCCGACGTCGATAACTTTTTTCCCTTTTAGAATTACTGCTTCTAAAGTTGCCTGGGTTAATCTCTGATTGGCGACTCGGCTACTTAGCCTGGCTTGTGTAGTATAGAGGTATCCACCGTTGAGGGAGACATCGATATCAAAAGGCGAAGGAAAATAATTTTTCATATAATAAAATATTGACGACTTACGCAAAATCTTACTGTTCGAGCTTGTCGAGAACTTCTCGACTCGGCTGAATCAGCCTCGCTCGAAGAATAACTGCGTAAGTCGTAATATTGACGAAATTATATATTATTCGGAAGTTAATTTTTTAAAAACTCGGCAACGCAATTTTTATCACACGAAGGCGATATCTTATGAATAATAAAAAAATTCTAATTCTTGTCTTATCTTTCATAGTAGCTTTCTTGAGCATGCTGCATGTAATTCTAGGCTTTTCGAAAAGCCCACCCGGCATGGCATATCTTTGGACGGGTCATTATTATCTTGATTACTTTTATTATCTTGTTCCCATCGCACAAGGAAGCCGGGGAATACTGCTTTCATATTCTCAAACTGCAACCGACGATCCAGGTCGATTTATTCATCTCTGGCCGTATACTTTTATCGGTTATATTACAAAATTTTTAAATTTATCTCCAATTACAATTTATTGGGGAAGCGTTTTTATTTTATCTTTCTTATTAGCTTTTCTTATATTTAAAACTATTGAAAAACTTTTAGATAAGGAATCGTTTGGATTGAAAGTTAGTGCCTTTTTACTATACATTTTTTCTACCCCTTTTTTTATTCCGGTATTTCAAGGTAAAGACTTGACTTTAAATTTATTCGATTTCTGGTACTCGAGCAGCACTTTTTTTAGGAGATTTGAGCCGATTCCGCACCATCTTTTGAGTTCGGTACTTATTTTAGTCGCATTTTTAAAAACTTCGGAATTAATTAGGAATATAAAAAAATTATCCCTTAAAAAGCTAGTTTTGAATTCATTATTGATTGGTCTTCTTTCCAGCGCTGTTTTAAGCTTTAATTCATTTAATATGTTGGTTCCATTCGGAGCTCTATCCGCAACTGTATTTTTATTTATTCTTCTGCATATTTTGAAAAAAAACTATAGAAATGAGTTTTACTTACTTACTTTTTTGCTAATAAGCGG
>CAYJQQ010000069.1:1252-5610 GCA_964372285.1 uncultured Gammaproteobacteria bacterium
TCACTGGTTTAGCCTTAAAAAACTATTATGCCAATTCAATGTTTGCATCGGTATTTAAAAATGTTGAGTCGGCTTTGCGCCCAAGTCTCGGCTTGAAGATAGTGTTTTTGTCTCACGGACCTTTAATCTTTCTTGCCCTTTTAGGCTTGATTGGTATTTTGAAGAAGTTGGACCCCTTAAAAATACTTTTAATCACATTTTTTGTCTTAAGTTATGGTTTATATTTCTCATCTGTGGACAAAATATTAGGAACACATAATGGAAGATTTCTTTCGCCTCTAAACTATATTTTATTAAGTAGTTTAGCCATTTTGGCACTAAAAAGAATGAGATTTAATTTCATACTAATATTTATGCTTTTAATTTATTTTCTCCCTGTCAATCTGAAGGTATTTGGTGATACATTGAATGACAGAAATATTTCTTCACCTATTAGTTATCTAGCAAAAGGAATTATTGAAGGCTTTCGCTTTTTAGACAAATATCCGGGAAAAGGGGATGTTTTATTAACCCCAAGTCAGTTTTTAGGAACTGTTATGCCTATCTATTCTGCGAGAAAAACCTATGTTGCTCGTCAGATAGTAACACCGAACTACATTGAAAAAAATATCCGCGCGAGCAATTTTTATCTTGGAGCGATGGCGGATAAAGAAGCAGGAGAGTTTTTGAAAAAGAACGGTTTAAAGTTTGTCGTCTTGACTTCGATTGAGGGATATGATGTAAAAGTTCTATACCGCTACCCCTTTTTAAAAGAGATATATAAAAATAAAGATATAATAATATTTAAGCTTAAATAACAGGTTATATGAAAACCAGGATCAAAACGGCTGTGATTGGGGTCGGCAATATGGGTAAGAACCATGCGCGAATTTTTTCAGAGATATCTGACTTAGTCGCTGTGTCTGATCTAGACAGCAGTATAGGAAGAGATGTAGCCAATAAATATGAGATTAAATATTTCAGAGATTATATCTCATTATTAAAAAGCGCAAGACCAGAAGCTGTATCTATAGCTGTGCCAAGCCGTTTCCATCGAAACGTAGCTATAGATTGCTTAAGAGGCAAGATACCAACTCTGGTTGAGAAGCCAATAGCCGAAAATGTAGCTGATGCCAAAGTGATGATAGAAGAGGCGAAAAAAAATAAAACTGTGCTGATGGTCGGTCATACCGAGAGATTTAATCCGGCAATTATCAAGTTAAAAGAGATAATAAAGAGTAAAAAGCTTGGCGCGATAATCAATCTTTTAGCCATACGGATCGGGCTTCATCCCCCGAAGACTACTAATCTCGATGTTGCGGTAGATTTGGCTATTCACGACATTGACGTTATTAATTTTCTCCTGGACGAATTCCCATGGGGAAAAAAAGTTGTCAAATCTAAAATTTTTAGAGATAGTAAGTCAGACTCGTCTTCTTTTATTCTTCAGTATTCAAAGGCGATCGGTGTTATCCATTCAAATTGGATTACTCCTATCAAGATCAGAAAACTTTTTGTCTCCGGAACGATCGGATTTGCAGAACTTGACTATATTCGACAGAAATTAATACTCTACCAAAAAAGGGTCAGGATAGATAAATACGGCGATTATCTCGATTTTTTAGCCCTCGCAGACGCACCTCAAAAGATAGAGTATATTTCGAAAAAAGAACCCTTGAAGGAAGAGTTGATATTTTTCTTGAATCATTATAGAGATTACCGCCTCACTAGCAAAGCTGAAGAATCTGTACGAGCTCTTGAGTCGGCATTAGCATGAAAAAAAAAGTTGCATTTATTTTCGGTACAAGGCCAGAGGTGATTAAATTAGCGCCGGTTATTTTGAGGATAAAAAAAATAAACAAATTGCAGGCGATTCTAGTTTCCACAGGTCAACATGATCGATTATTAAAGGATGGGCTTGCAGCTTTTAACTTAACTACGGATGTGAATTTTGAAATCATGAAGCAAAGGCAGACTCTTTCTTACATTTTCAGTCAAGCTGTTGCAAAGTTGGATTCATTTCTAACTGCTGTAAAGCCAAATATAACGGTTGTTGTGGGTGATGCGTCGTCAACTCTAGCTGGAGCATTAGCCTCATTCTATCATAAAATGCCCGTAGTTCACATAGAGGCTGGTTGCCGCTCAAACAAAATCTATGAGCCTTTTCCAGAGGAAGTCAACCGCCGGCTTATAGCAGCTATTGCAAGCTGGCATTTTCCGGCTACAAAGATATCCAGAGATAACTTGATCCGCGAGGGTTACGATTCAAAAAGAATTTTTCTGGTTGGTTCAACAGAAGCAGATGCAATAGACTGGATACTCAAAAACACCTCGGATCAATATCTCTTCAAAGTCTTTCCTAACATTGAAGACAGGAAGAAGATCGCAGTAATTACGACGCACAGGAGGGAAAGTTGGGGGAAACCTTTGTGGCGGGTATTTTCAGCTCTAAAGTATATAGCTAACAGTCACCCAAATATTCATTTTATTTATTCAGTTCACCCAAACCCGCTGGTTTTGCAACCTGCCAGGAAGATTTTATCAGGGATTAATAATCTCATAATTATCCCCCATATTCCTACGGTACCTTTTGTTCATCTTGTTAGTAGAGCATCGTTTATCATGACAGACTCTGGCGGTGTTCAGCTTCAGGCTGGAGTTCTGCTTAAACCGGCTTTAATTTTTCGCAATGTTACAGAGTGGTCGGAGCTTATTGAGGCGGGAATTGGTCGGTTGGTTGGAACAAACAAGCAAGCAATAATTTCGTCATTTGAGCAATATGTAGCCAATCACTGGCCAAAAAAAATTCCCACGAAACCTATCTATCCTAAAGGCGCAGCTGAAAAAATTGTCAAAGTAATTTCAGCAAAGATTTTAGCATGAAAATATTTATTGTTTTGCCAGCCTACAATGAAGCAGAGAATCTACCACAACTCATCATTGATTTGTCTAGAGTAATCAGAAAAGCAAGAATTGCCTTTCAAATCATAATTGTTGATGATGGTTCAACTGACGAGACGGATAAGTTGATGTTGAAATATAAAGCCAATCCAAATATTAAAATAGTCAGACATCGAGTAAACAAAGGCTTGGGCGCTGCTATTGATACGGGATTTAAGACTGCCCTGAAGTTGGCAAAACAGGATGACTTAATTTTAGCCATGGATGCTGATAATACTATGGATGCGGCAGCAATACCAAACATGGTTGAGAAACTTAAACAAGGATATGATCTTATTATTGCCTCGCGCTTTCAACCGGGCGGAGGAGATCAGGGCATCTCGCCTCTTAGGCGAGTTTTAAGCCACGCGGCAGGACTGATTTTCCAATTAACATTTCCTATCCGCGGCGTTCGTGAGTATACGTGCAGTTACCGAGGCTATAGAGTTTCGCTTATTAGAAAAGCCTACTCACATTTTGGGAACAGATTCATTAATGAAAAAGGTTTTAACTGTATGCTTGAGATATTGGTCAAACTTTCTCGTTTTTCGCCAAGAATCATTGAGGTTCCTTTCAAACTATTTTATGATAGAAAGAAGGGAAAGAGCAAGATGGATATTAAAAAGACGCTGTTAAGATACTTCGTAATTATCGCTAATCGGAAACGTTTTATTGAATAGAAGTTATTTCAAAACTTTTGCTTTAACATCTTTTGTCATTTCGACCCCGACGTTACGTCGAGGGAGAAATCCCATAAAAAGAGACACAGTAGCAATATGAAAAAAATAACTTTCCCGATTGTTTTAATTTATACTGTTGGATTACTTATACTTATTCGATCGATAATACTGTCAGGATACAGGTTTCAATTTAATGGTGATGAAGTTTTTAACGCGAATATTATTTACCTCATGCTCAAAGGCTTAAGGCCTTACGCCGATTTTTATCTGGGTTATTCTCCGATACTGCATTGGCTATTGACTCCTGTATTTTTATTATTTGGATTTACTTTTAAAGCAGTGAGTGTAGCTAGAATAGCAATGATTGCTATTTTCTTTATTAAAACTTTGCTTCTCTTCCTACTTGTGAAACGGATTTTTGGGAAAAAAGTAGCCTTTATTTTTTTAGCGCTGTTTCTTCTCAATCCTTTTACGGCCTTTACCGAGATGCAGATTCGACCAGACAATATCATGATGCTTTTTTACACGCTTTTTCTTCTGATTTTTTCCTATACGTATTATAGCCGGTCTTCAATCCTTTATATAATTTCAGGAGTTTTATTCGGTTTGACATTTCTTACCCACACTAAAGTTGCTCCCAGCCTAGCGGCATTCGGACTGGTATTTTTTTTCTACACAGTTCAACAGAAGTCTCTTTGGCGACTCTGGTATTTTTTAAACGGGTTCGTGCTTTCTTGTCTGGTTTTTTTAGTTTACTTT
>CAYJQQ010000070.1:0-5393 GCA_964372285.1 uncultured Gammaproteobacteria bacterium
TCCTTTTTTAAGAGCGTCGCTTCGGGCTGGAAAAGAAAAGGTTTTTAGAGGTCCTAAAAAATTTAGAGAAGGTAACTTTTTATATTTAAGGACTTATAAAGGAAGTGTTGCTGATTTTGTTTTAGAAGAGAAAATATTTGAAAAGAAAAAACTTATCTATCAAGCAACTTTTATAGGCGGACTTGTTGATCAAAGAGTCGGTGATTAATCTTCTTTCTTCTTAATTTCGATTAAACACTTAATCGAAATCTTGATTGACATCTAATTATTCTTCTGTAACTTTTCGACTGTTTTTCGGATAATGTCAAACGGAAATCCGCGTCGGGCGAGGAAGGCGGCTGATTTTTCGAAGCGTTCTTTTGGTGTAAGATTTTTAAAGCGCTGCCATTTGGACTTTAAAGCCTGAAGAGCCAGATCTTCTTCAGCCAAAGGATGTTCGTCTAGATGTTGATCTATCAAATCTTTTGCAATCCCCAAACGCAAAAGTTCCGCTTTTAGAACAAATCTGCCTTTTGGTTTACTCCTGGTTCTTTGCTCAACAAACCAACTTATAAACTCTTTATCGTTAATAAGATTTTGTTCTTCTAATTGTTTTATTACCTTTTCAACGTCGTCTGTTGACCAATGACGTTTCTCTATTTTTTTCAGTAAATAATCATGGACTTCCTTTTTTGTTCGAGGACGAAACTTCAAAAAAAAATACGCAGTGTTAAGGAGACTTTGTAAAGATTCGTTATTAGACTCATCCATATAGAAACCTGTAATCGTCAAGATTTCCGCTGATTTATAGCGGATTACCACTGATATTAAAGATCTGTGAAAATCTGCTAGTAATCCGTGGTAATCTATTTTCTTCCAATCACATTTTCCATCACTTACTTCGTCAACAGTTTCTTCATTTTTTGATCGCCTTATATAATTACTTTTACCTGCTCTCTTCCCTGTCCTACTATTTTATCACCGAGTTTGAGAAAGGCTCCGCTTTTTTTCAAGACTTCTGATGCGATTGCTGCGTCAATCAGGCTTTCTTCTTTATCAATTCCCTGTGCGGTTATTACTATTTCCGCTTCTTTAAAAGGAGCGGCGACCTTGTTCTTGACTATTTTTATTCTGATGCGCGCCCCGTAGACTTGATTATTTTTCTTTAAGGTCTCAATTTTTCTTACATCCATTCGGATAGAACAATAAAATTTTAGAGCCAGACCACCCGGTGTTGTCTCCGGATTACCAAACATTATTCCAATTTTTAACCTTATCTGATTGGTAAAAACAATTGTTGTCTTTGATTTTGAAACAACACCTGTCAGTTTGCGCAAAGCTTGAGACATAAGTCTTGCCTGAAGACCCATCTGCGCCTCACCCATCTCTCCTTCGATTTCTTATCGGGGGACAAGAGCCGCAACTGAATCAATCACAACCAGATCTACTCCGCCCGATCGTATCAAAGCTTCAGCAATCTCCAGGGCCTGTTCTCCCGTATCAGGTTGAGAAACTAAAAGGTCATCTAGATTTACTCCAATTGTTCTTGCCCAGGCCGGATCCATAGCGTGTTCTGCGTCAATAAAAGCAGCTACTCCTCCGGATTTTTGTGCTTCGGCAATGATTGAAAGACAGACCGTTGTTTTCCCCGCTGCTTCCGGTCCAAATATTTCAACAATTCTTCCCTTGGGAATTCCGCCAACGCCAAGAGCAATATCTAAGGGGAGAACTCCGGTTTTGATAACTTCGACAGGAACATGGCTTGTATCTCCTAAACGCATAATGGAACCCTTACCAAACTGTTTTTGAATCTGCTCCATAGCAAGCATCACCGCCTGTTTTTTTGGACTCATATGAACTTGCCCATCATTTTTATTTGCAGTTCTCATAAGAAGCTTCTTGTTAAGAATTAATAACGCCTATATTATCCACTATCAATTCTAAAATCACAATGGATCAAAAGATATAAATAAGGCTAATCAGCATTAACCCCCATAAAAAAATCGTTATGATCAAAGGTTTGTCAGTAGTCACAATCTTTTCTGGCCTCTCCCCCTCATACTTTTCATACAAAAGTTGGGCATAGCGTGAAATGCCGTAAACGACAAGCGGAATCGTTACCATCATCCAACGCCTTACTTCAAACATCGGGATAAGATTGCTTATTTTTTCTGAAAATAATGTGCGTATCTCCGGAGGTCTGTCGACATAGGTAAAAAACGCATAGGCCAAGATCGTACCTGTGGCAAAAGTGTTGGTGAGAAAATCCAGTAAGTGTTCTTTGTAAAGATCTAGGGAGGCTCTGGTTTGCGACCCGTGCACCACTAATTCTGCATGACGCTTGACAGTTGCTATAAAGAGTGAGCCAAAAAAAATCGTGTAGACGAGCCAGATCGGAATATGATAGCCTGTCACAATTTCACCGGCTAATGTTCTTATCATAAAGGAAAAGGATATGGTAAAAATGTCGATGACCGGCTGCTTTTTGAGATGCAAGGAATAAAAAAAATGTAAAAGAATAAAAATCAGGCTCAAGAAGAAAAAAGGGAGGGAAAAAAAGAGAGAGGCAATAAGCGATATTAATGTCAATATGAAAACTATAAATGTCGCTTCGGGTATGCTTATTTTTCCCGAAGCAATGGGCCGAAATTTTTTGATGGGATGCTTTTTATCATAGGGATAATCGATGATGTCATTCAAAACATAAGACGTAGACGAAAGAAGACACAGAACAAAAAATGCATACACCGATTGGATAAAGGCTTCTGGAATAAACAAAGTTCCCGAGAAAATGATAGCGGTAAAGACGACCAGGTTTTTGATCCACTGATTGACGCGCAGAGTCCGAAGCAGTATAATAATCTTTTCCTTTTTCATCTCGATTTGAATTATACAACATTCGGCAGTATTATTAATGAAAATATGGTTAACCTCGACGACAAAAATGCAATCTTAAAACTTCAGGGAGGCGATACGGTTTTGAAATCAGTCGACGCTCTACCCCAACAGCTCAAACAATCTTTCAACGAATCACTCAAAGTCAAATTTCCCGCTGAATATCGAAAAGTGAAAAACGTCGTCGTCTGCGGTATGGGCGGTTCACAATGGCCTGCCCGTATTGCTCACTCGCTATACAAGGAGGAGATAAAGATTCCCTATGTTGTAAATAGCGACTACTCTCTGCCGGGTTTTGTTGATCAAAATAGTCTAGTCATACTCTCATCTTATTCGGGAACAACAGAAGAATCGCTAATCTGTGGGGAAAAAGCCCATCGCCTCGGCGCAAAACTTACCGGCATAACATCAGGTGGCGATGTTGAACTATTCTTAAAACAATTAAATGCCCCCGTCTATATTTTCAACCCTGTCCACAATCCGTCAAAACAACCCCGCATTGGTTTTGGCTATGGAGTTGGCGCTCATCTAGGCTTACTTCTAAATTTGGGGCTTCTTAATTTTGATAAAGAAAATGTCCAAAAAAGTTTTGAAGAAATGTCGACACTGCTAAGAAATTTTATGATCGGTGTTCTAACCAAAGACAATCCCGCAAAAAAACTTGCGCAAAAACTTTTCCAAAAATATCCCTATTATCTCGTAGGAGAATTTCTCATTGGTCTTGGCAATGCAGTCCAAAATCAAACCAACGAAACGGCAAAATCAATATCTAGCTTCCGAGTAATCCCCGAGCTTAATCACCACTTAATGGAAGGTCTCAGATTTCCAAATGTATTAAAAGATCTTTTGGTTTTTGTCTTTTTTTACTCTCACTTTTATTCTGATCGAATTAAAAAGAGATTTGAAATAACTAAGGACGTAGTGGAACAAAACAAAATTAAAACGATCTGGATTGAATTAAAAGGAGAGAGCAAACTTGATCAGGCATTATATCTTATGGGGATGGGAAGCTATATGAGTATGTATCTTTCAGCACTTTACGAACAAAATCCATCTGTTATTCCTTACGTTGATTACTTTAAAAAAAAGTTAAAAGAGATGGCTTAAAGCTTGTAGCCAAACTTCCTCAAAAGTGTCCTCCAAAAAGATATATTAATAGACCGATTATAAGAAAAAGAACTAAAATATTAGCTAATCCGCCGAAGAAAAATATCCCAAAAAACGACAAAAGCCATAATATCAAAAATACCGTAACAATCTCGCGTAGCGGACTTGGTAAAATGCGGATTAGCCAAAGTATCAGAATGAAAACCAAAATATCATAAAGGCCAATCGATTTTCTTCCTATGTATAAACGAGGTATATTAATATCAGAAAAAAGCGGAATTCTCACAACTCCAAGAATCCAAAGTAGAATTAGAATTAGTAAAAGATAAGTAAGCATAATCCTTTATAAATAGTCTACCGCATCAAGTCTAGTTTTGCACAGTTCAAAAACTAAGGGAAAGCTGAAGAATTTGTTCTCTGCGTTAAAATGCTTTCCTCCCTTGACCAAAATAGTGCTACTCCCTAATTTTTCTGCAAAATCCAGAGAATATTTTGTTTTTACATAGGGATCATCGTCAGAATAAAGAGCGTATGAAGTCGGAATTAATTTTTTCGATTTCTCAAAGTCAAAATCTATTTTATAAAATGACTTATTTACCAAATCAAGTTGCCAGATATCTTTACTTAGCTTTAAAAAGGGGGAGACAAAAATTGCACAATCCAACTTAATATTGAATTTATCAACCAAATGTAAGATAAAAACAGGAGCTAAAGAATGTCCGATAAAAACAAGTTTTTTATCATTTTTCATGTCTTTATAAACATTCTTCTGAAAATATAAAAGCCAGTTAGAGAGGTTTTGAATTTTTGCTCTAGCCTTTTTTTCTCCAAGCTTTGTTATCTTTTCGTATTCTTCAACAGGAAATTGAGGAACTAAGACTTGTTGATTAAGTAATTCCAGCTGATTTTTTAAGAAAGGAAACCAGTTACCGTCAAAGCTCCCGAATGATCCGTGAAAAATGACAAATTTCATAAGTACTTTCTGATTATTTAATAATTGACTCTATTAGAATTAATCCTCGTTTTTCGTAGAACGAGTCAAAGGAAAAAACATATTTAATTTTATTTTTCTTAGCAAGAGCTAAAAGATAATAGTCAAAGGGTGAATTTTTCTTTGAGGTTTTTGGCTTATATAAACTGACAACTAAATCTGATACGTCTAGATCAAGAAATTTATAAATACCTTCAAGTCCGGCAAATTTTTGTAATAGCTTATGAGCTAAATCAGGGCGCCTGATTAACTTATCTTTGGCCAAAGCTGTGGCAGCTTCTAAAACAATAGGGTAAGGAGTAATCGTCTTAAATTTTTTTTCGCTAAGGAATTGCAAAACTATTCTACATCTTTTATGAAGAGCGTCTGTCTCATTAATAAGGCCTATGCGAATCAGAATTGAATATTTAATCAAGAATCG
>CAYJQQ010000071.1:0-5380 GCA_964372285.1 uncultured Gammaproteobacteria bacterium
GATCAGGTACTTCTAGGTTGAGTCTAACAAAACTACCGTTTCCATCTGGCACCAGTAAGATAGCGCCGCCATCATCGCGTGCAAAAGCGGCAAGTTGTTCCGTTGGGGTTTCACTAAGGCTACCGTCTGGGTTTAGAATAACCCCTACATAGGCTGCTTTTTGGTTGGGAATGCTTCTATTTCTATCGTATTTAAGAAGAAGAGGAGGAGAACCAGGATCACTTAGATCTACCAAAAATAATCTAGGTCCTACAACTTTTATATTCCCACTTGATTCTTCAACTATAGCCCTAACAAATCCATATCTTTTCCCAGCAGAAGTTCCAACTTGAACATCTTCTTTACCATTACCGTCAGGGTCGAAATTTATAGTTACTTCAGGATGAAGATTGTCCCACTGGACCCATGGAGAGAAATTAGGAGGGATAGGGGAGGTAACTCCTGGGTGTGGAGGCGCAGTTTCGGCTGGATTTGGGTTTTGTGCAAGACCGCGGCAGGCTGTTAAAAAAAGACTAATTATTGTAACCCTAGTTAACGTATCAGCTAGGCGGGCTCTTGAACCTCTAAAATTGCTTAGTTCCATAGGTTAAATCTTAGTCATCCGTTAAAAAACCCCGCATATTGCGGGGTAATAAAAGATTAAGTCTCAACGAGAGAATCTCTAAAATCAGTTATAGTTATTGTATCCAGTTTTTTCATACGATTATAAAACTGGTATTAAACTATCCCAATTATATCATCTATATTACCCCTGTCAAACTTAAATTGTAGTTTAGCAAGAGCATCTCAATAATCCTATAGAAAAGCTAGTTAGGATAAGATGAACATGGGATATAATACGGCAGTTACTGTTCGAGCGAGTCCCGATTAAATCGGGACGAGTCGAGAACTATCAACGTCTAAAACTTCTCGACTTCGTTCGCTTAAGCTCACTTCGCTCGAAGAATAATGACCAACCTTCATTTAATTGTAATACATTAAAATTCGGTAGGTATGGCGGAGGGAGAGCTTTCTGGAGTCTCTTCATTACTTGTCGTCGGAGGAATTATTGTAGGCCCAACTATTGTAGATGGGACAGGGTTGGCTTTTAAATTTGGAGTATAACGATAATACATCATAACCGATAGAATTACAAGAAAAAAGATAAATACTGATAGCAAGATTGGGGTTCTATACTTATTTAAGGCATTTTTAAATTGACTAGAATCAACAGCGTTTTCCGGATTTACTTCCTGCATTACCTGATTTACTTCCTCCTGAATAAAGCTTTGTTTTTGCAGCTGGTCAAAATGGCTCAAAGTATATTTAACAATGTCAGAATTAAGATTTTGGCTATTGCGGTATAACTCTCCTAACGAGACCAGGGGGATAATTCCTAGGACTTTAGACCCGAGCGACTCAAAAGAGAGCTTAAATGAGCTGTATAGGTCCTTATTGATGGCTAAGACTTGATAGTCTTTTTGTCTGTCTATTACTTTATAGATTACTTGTTCAAACGGGATATTTTCCAGGAATTTTTGCACTTCTGTTTCTTTGTTGACAGCGGTTGATAAAGGAAAGGATTTTTCGAAAATTATAGAATTGGATATTACAAACAGTAAGTTAGCTGTTGAAATTTTATTATTCTGCAAAAATGACTTCAACTGTATATTTAATTGATCTCTGTCTGCGACCTCCAAATCTTGAACAACAGTCGGTTGAAAAACAAACTGTAAGATTTTTGCTTGGACTTCGTCGTAATATTCAAGTCTATCTTTTTGAATAAAAACGATACCTTTGTTTTTAGTCATAATTATATTTGACGATAGATGATTGAGAATAGATGATGGATTCTTGAAGATAGAGGATAGAGGGTTGATAATTTTTTCTATCTTCCACCCTCAATCTTCTTAATCTACACGACTTACGCAAAATCTTACTGTTCGAGCTTGTCAAGAACTTCTCGACTCGTCCCGATTTAATCGGGACTCGCTCGAAGAATAACTGCGTAAGTCGTATCTACTTTCTACCTTCTATTTTCTATCGTCTGTTATTAAAATACTTCTCTCCAAGAGGAAATAGTCATATTACCATTATAGTTTATCACCACTTGCAAAGTTCGGGAAAAATTGCCGCTTTTGCCTAGCGATGTTATAGTGTAGGGGTTGCTTCCTGTAACTGTGATTGTTGCACTTCCTCCATTGAGAGCTAGTGTTTCGCCGCTGTAATTTGGATTGCGAAGGAGTCTAAGCAGAGCATTTTCAATGCCGCTTTCGGCAATCTGATAAGCTACTGTGCCGCCTTCCATTTTTTGAGTATTGGACGAGTTAACCAAAATTAGAGTAGTTGCGGCCGAGGTTACCGTGATTGCAATGATCATAAAGACCAAAAGCATAAGTAATGTCTGGCCTTTTTGTTGACGCTGATAATTATTCATTTATCTTAATCCAATTGTAGTCTGATAACTTTTAGATTCAAGACCGGCAGGTCTCTGAATTTTTCCTGTTACAGTGTATCCAAGTTGAATAGTATCTTTTCCATCGTCGTTGCCGATCCTTTTAAAGGTTAGATTAGAAATAGTCGAATCTATACTGTTGAGTTGATAGGCCGTACTATTAACAGTCAACTGTAAGTTTCCGCTATTTAAAGCATATAGATAGTTTACGCCGCTTATTGTAAGGTCTAGCGTTGTGTCGGTTGCTCCCACCACGTTCGGACGATTGATGGCGGATGCCCGGGCTATATCGTACATGAATCTGTTGAGCAATAAATTTCCATCTTGAACTATGCTGGAAGTACTCTCCGACTCGAGCCTTGTGTCGATGATCGAACCGAACACTTGGGACAGGACGACTAGAAGAATAGATAGCATTCCCAGAAAAATTAAAAGTTCTATAAGAGTGTAACCCTTAATTATTTTTCTCATACCCTTTTAAATTTAACAATCAATTTCTTAATCTGATATTTATTGATATCAGTAGAAATTAATTAAAACTATGGTGAATAGTTAATTGTAAAATCGTAAAGAACAGGCGTGTTGTTTTGGTCGGTGGTTGAGAGTTTGGCTTTATAGCGGAAACACTGGCCTGGATTTGAATAGTTTAATCCGTAGGTCCCCAGTGGGAATGGGGCAGAGAAGGATGTTGATCCTGAAGATGGGGTAAACCAATCGGTTGAAGTACCGCTTGGACCAATAAAGGTAAAACTGGCTGGGCAACTTCCCGAAACTTGATTTGCTAATGCTACCTGAAACTGAATTGAAGTTGCTGCCGGTTGATTAAAATTCGCAAGAAATCTATTATCTGCAGTTTGATATCCCGGATTAAAAGTTTGAGAATCAAATATGCCCTCACTGGTAAAAGCTCCACCTTGACCACCATCGATAATCCGAAATTCTGGATCAGAATCTGAAATTATATAGGAATAGACGTCTCCGTCGCTTTCTAATATAGATGACACTGCGTTTATTGATATATTGACATCGACACCACCGCAGCGCAGAGGTGAGGATTCGTTTGAGATATTGACTACCTGATATTCTTCTCCGCTTGAACCAACCACAATGGCTCGGTTTCCCGGAACTACGGCTATACCTTTGGGATTCATCTGACCTGTATCGTATGTGCCAATCACCGGCCTTTTTCCGGTTTTTGTTGCGGTGTCGATGATGTAAAATTTCTTTGCGTCGTCTACAATCAGATAGGCTCTTGTGCCGGTCGAGTTGATCGTAAGATCTTTCCCTTCTTCACCTGAAACTTTAGCATATCCGATGTAGTTTAAGTTGGTTCCATTATTGCTAATCTGAACAATCTGCATCTGCTTATCCTCGCTATTTACGGCAATAAAAGCATAATCGTATGAGACATCGTGGAATAAGACGACCTTCTTTCCAGTACCGGCAAGTGAGACGCTGCCTATGGGATTGTGAGATCCAGATTTATTAGAGACGTCAAAGGAATAGAGCTTACTGTTGGATGCAGTGAGATATTCAATGTTATTCAACACGTAAATGCTTTTGGCGTTGCTGCTTGAGACTCCGGTATTAAGACTGCCTGCCTCAACGTATTTGTCTCCAACTTTTTGTGTTAGATCGATGATTACCCCTTGTTTTCCAGATGTATCGGTTGCCAGATAAGCATAGTTTTGCTCGGTGAAAACTCCGTTAGTTTTGTATCCGTCGAATGTCCCGGCAATGCTTGGTTGGGGGGGAAAGGTATCTGCAATTGATATATTTGCATATGAAACGCCGGAGGAATTTTCCCCGGTTCCAGCAGCGGCTTGACTAGGTTGTCCAACAGAAGATCCTGCCTTTGCTGAAATTGCTTTTCCCACGCCATTTTTGGGCAGATTAAGCGTGTTTGAGTCGAGCGAGGGAGAACACCAGTCGCTGTGGCCTCCAGTTGCCAAGACTATCTCGCCATCGTCTGCTACTTGAGGAGGATTGGTGGCTCGTACCACTGTTCCGGTTTTTGTACCAGCGTTAAATTGGGTTTGGGTTGTTTCGGTATATGAAAGATTATCTCGCCAGCGAGTAAAATACAATGTTGAAGTGACAGATGAGGCGTAAGGCTGGGTCCACGAGATTGTAATATCTACTTTTTTTGTGGAGGGATCGAGGGTGCCATTAGGTGCAGATACAATAATGCCATTGCTGTCTCTATTGACGCCACTTATAGTGTAGGATTGAGTAAAACCGTTGGTCGTGATTGAGCCGGAAGCCGACGTCCAATAAGTACCAGAAATCACAGGATGATAGGTGCCATTTATGGCAAGATTACTCCAGTCCCGATTTCTTAAACTTCTCACTGCTTCCTGGGTTTCTCGCAGCAGAGAAACAGCTTGGACGCGTTGAGACTGTTGAGCTTTTCCACCACGTGAGGTGACGAGCCCAGTAATCAGAGCTGGCAAGAGAATTGAGGCAAGACCGATGGCTAAGAGGAGTTCGATAAGCGATTGACCCGTGTTAATTTGAAATTTGGAATTTGGAATTTTCATTTTAATATATATTTATAACCGCTCCATATTTATTAATTCTAATCGTCTTTGTCTCATCGGTACGTATGTTTTTTAAAGTGACATTATCATATCCCGAATTGTAATTTGAGACTTCGCCGCTGCCCTCGCTAAAAATGATCTGGGAGCCCGGGACCGAAATATTTGAAAATTGCAGATCGCTGTTTAATTTAATAACAAAATTCAAAGGGTCAGACGGAGAATATAAACTTCCCTGAAAAAGGGTGTAGCGGTCGGCTTGAATGTAAATTCCGTGCGGATTTGGCGATGCCTGCCCTTCCGAATCTCCGACCATGGCTTTTAACTGTTCATGCTTGAGATCGGCGATGAAGGTCGTAACCGTAGTATTAAGCGTATTTTTATGATAAATATTCAGCAGGTTGACTCC
>CAYJQQ010000072.1:0-5370 GCA_964372285.1 uncultured Gammaproteobacteria bacterium
GCGGATAAGTTTTTCCACCTCGGAAATTATCATTTCCTGCGAAGCATCTTTTATCAGCAGTTCTTCAACTAATTGATAAATAGCTTTTTCCAGCAAGACCTGATTTTGACCTGTGGGAACAATAATCTCGGCCTTTTCCTGACTTACCCAAATTAGTACGGAAGACGCATTTGTTTGAGAAGTCTTTTAATCTCATCTGAAATCTCCAATCTAAAAACTATTGTTTCATTGGTTATCGTATCTAATATTCTGGCGTCGGTTATTTTCTTTAGAAGCCGTATGATCTTTTGGGTTGATTTTCCTGTCCTAATCTCCATGTACTTAACAGTGGCCAAAGCCATAAAACAGATAAGAATATGTGATTGTATAGTTTTTATCTGGAAGTGATAGATTGGTCTTGCCTTAAGATCGCTTTTTGAGATTCTGAATGATTTCTCAATATTCCATAAGAAGCGGTATTGTTTTATGACGAATCTGTTGGATTTTGTAAGGTTTGTGTAATAGCCTTTAATCCCCAAAAGAAGACGAGCTTTTCTTATGAGTTCTTGATTTATCTCGTAATTTGTTTTGTCTTTGTGTTTTAAGAATCTATTTTTCTTTAAGATTTTGTTGGGGGTCTTAAGAAGCTCTTTTGTTTTTCTTATCTTTTTTTCGAGATCGTGCTTGTCTTTTGTGTATCTTTTTTGGGAAAAATCACAGACAAGATAACCGTTTGCTGTTTTTATACGAGTAGTTCTCCCATCTGTTTTCTTAAGTCTCCTTGTTATTTTTTCCATAAGATCGAGACTTATGTTTCCCACTCTTGCTCCAACAATGTAATTTAATCCTGCTGCAACGAGTTCTTTTATATTTTTTTCACTTATCATTGCGGCATCGGCAACAACCGTGAGACTTTGGATTTTGTGTTTGTTTTTGAGAGTAAGAATTGAGGGGATAAACGTATGTCCCTCAAACTTATTACCCTCAAACATTGCACTTAATAGGGGAAATCCATCAGAGTTGACAGTTAGAGCTAGCAATATCTGGGGAGAGGTGGATTTGCTGTCTTTAGAGAATCCGTATTTTCTTAAATCGTCAGTCTTATCTGTTTCAAAATACAAGGTTGTAACGTCATAAAGGACGACTGAAAAATCAAAGTTCAGGTTTCTTTTGGCAAATTTAATAGTAAGAGTTTCTATCAGTTCTTTTAAAACGTAAAACCTCTGCATATTCCGGTAAATATCGCTTCGGTTGTAATGTATGCCAAACATTTCCTCCAAAAGCTCAATTGAACGAAGTTTTGATGTGGGCTCAATTATTCGCATCAACACCAAATCTAAAAGTAGTTTACTATTTATGGTGTCAAAATGAAGAAGATTGAAAATCTTGTTTATTGCCTCATAGATAAAAGTGTGTTTTACGCCAAGATACTTAGATTTATCAACCTGTATTATTTTTCCTGAAGCTGTTTCTTTTTTAAAATCAAACAAACCTGGTTGATTGTAGAGTTTTTTTATGAAATCAAAAGCTATACGTTTTAGTTTTAAAATCTCATCTATACTCCTGCTACTTCCTATATGTTTTACAACTATTGTCTTTTTACCTTCATATTTAACAACCTGCACTGCAGTAGAAGAAGAGGCTGTTTTTGTAGTTCTAACATGAAACACACTATTATTTTACCCAATTAGTACGGTAAACAGACCTGCTTGCACAACGATTTTATTGTCTTGAGGCTATTTCAATATTTGAAGATTTAGATTTGGGTAAGTCAGGAGGTAAAGATAGTTGAAGTTGAATAATTTGCCCAGACGTTTCATTGAGATTCGGATTTTTTATGTTGCGTATAGTTTTGAATAAGAGTGCTGTACATAAGAGCATCTTCTGCATCAATATCTCTATTTATTTGATTAATAAGATCCTTAATATAAGGAGAGACTTT
Source organism: uncultured Gammaproteobacteria bacterium (assembly GCA_964372285.1). GTDB lineage: Bacteria > Patescibacteriota > Microgenomatia > UBA1406 > GWC2-37-13 > 2-01-FULL-40-13. The sequence continues at coordinate 1,922 of CAYJQQ010000072.1, forward strand.
TTCCATATTAATCTCGCTCTTTCTTTTTAAAGCTTCATCTAAAAATCTCTGCGCCATAATGTTAGATCTTCTATGTAGTCCTAAAGCTGTTCTTTTAAGGTCACTCGCCAAAGATTCTAAGATATAGTTATTTTCCATATATCTCTTTAAAGAAATATTCGGTTAATCTTTCAAACTCTTCTCTAATTTTAGCATTTTGAATTTCATTGCTGGTATTTTTCTGTTGTGGGCGGATATTGATCATCGAGTTACAATCAATTATTTTAGTCTCCAGATCGACTCCTCCACCCCAGAGATTTTCTTGTTTTGATCCGTCTTCGAGCATAATCTTTTCAGAATCAAAATGCCTACCGCATCCTGCAGAGCAAACCTTTCTTTTTACATCGATCACGGTTTTTATATAGACAGTAAACTGTTCACGAAGTTTTTCTATCTCATCTTTAGTATACGGCTTACTCTTTGTGAGAATCATGTAAAAATTATATCAAGCAAGATCTAACTTCTGCTTCGAAAATTTTTGAAAAAGATGAAGCACCATAGAATTATGGGTGGAAAATAATGTTATTGTTCGAGTCCCGATAGTCAACGGGATAAACTCCGTCGAGAACCAAGTCAGACTTGGTCGAGAACAATTTCTAACTATACTTCTCGACTCGCTACGCTCGCTCGAAGAATAATGTTCCACACACCATAGCAGCCGGGAAAAAACTTTTCATAGGTAATGACGCACTATTGTCAACATCGGTGAAAACTTACAAGATAGAAGTTGGCTGATATTTCAAGAAATAAACAAGAGAAATATGAGTTTCGTGGATTGTAGTATTTAGCCGTTATGAAGTATATTGGAATTAAAAAATTCTTAACGTTTGATATTGGAGACTTTTCAAGCTTAAGAAGAAAATGTTCATTCGGTTTTTTTGAAAATAATTATTATTCAACAAATTTAGCCGCCTGAATTACCATCATAAAATCAGTATATATCACTCGCAATTGAATTTGCTCGAGTATATACCCCTCTAAGTTGCTTCGACAACCCGATAGGTTATAAACAAGCGTAAGATGGGTATACAAGAAATTAAAATTTTCCCGCAAGTGATAGAATATCTGTATGTCAATTTCACCGGTTTACGAAAATCAAGCAAAAGAGGAGGTAAAAATTGATTATCAAAAAATAAAAAAAGCACTCAATCTTCCTTATGTCCCTTTATTTTTTAGTTATATCGGAGCATTTTCAGAATATTTGAATTATTTGACCGACCAGTTAGTTCTCAACCTGCAAAATCCCAAATTCAATACCTTAATAAAAGAGACAGAAGAAAAAATATATTCACTGATAAATTCAAGCCTGCCAAAACAGGAAGAAATTGAAGATTGGTTAAACCGATATAAAAATTCTCCGTCTTTTTATAATTTCCAGAAAGATTTAGAAAAGATTTTTACGGTTAATCTCAAATTGACTTTTATTTTTATTAGCCTTCGTGAAGCTCTGAAGGGCTGGGCAGTAGCTGCTAAAAAATTGCCGGCTTATAACGTATCTTCAGGCTGGTCGGAGACTACTTCAACAAATGATAAAGATTTTATTTTTGAAGATGCTTTGGTTTTGGTTCCATCTGCTCGCTCCCATGGTAGGCCAGATTTAGCCCAAAGCGAGGAAAGGGCAATCGAAAAAGATCTTTTGCCAAGATATATTTTTTTGTGTCAACAGGAATTTAATCAATGGATAAAAAAAGAAGAATTTCTGATTTTACGAGTTGGGATAGAGAAGCTTATCCTTTCAACCATCTCTCTCCTGCCCGAAAAAATTATTTCACCCATAAATATCTTTTATAAACTAAACGAGAAATATAAAGATTTTCCAGACTTATTGTATTTAATGTCTGAACATTTTCCTACCCTAGCCGTGCAAAAGATGTTATTCTCTGGATTCATGAAAAATTCGTAATTTTTTTATAAAATTCAATTATGAACGATCAGATTATCTGCCCGAATTGTAAAAAGCCGATACCTCTAACAGAAGCTCTATCTCACCAGATTCAGGAAAAATATCAGAAAGCATACAGGCAAAGATTCGAGGATGAGAAGTTGAAATTGGAGACAAATTTACGGACACAGCTCTCGAAGAAAATAAAAGAGGAGATGGAATTTCAGATTAAAGATAAGAGCGAAGAGATAGGAGAGTTAAGAAAACAAAATAAGACGTTACAGGATCAGTTGTTGGAGTTGAATCGCTTAATGAGACAATTAAGAACAGAGAATGAACAAAGAAATATAGAGTTTGAGAAAAAGCTCTCCAATGAACAGGAAAAAATCCGATTAGCAGAACAGAAAAGAATTGATCAGGAATACAAATTCAAAATTTTGGAGTATCAAAAGAAAGAAGAAGCCGCGCTAAAATTAGCTGAAGATTATAAGAGAAAACTAGAGCAAGGATCACAGCAGTTGCAAGGGGATATATTGGAGTTAGAACTAAAAAACATCTTGAAGAGAGAGTTTCCTTATGATGAGATTAAAGATGTGCCGACGGGCATCAGGGGAGCAGATGTTTTACAGATAGTTAAGAATAATTACGGTAAAGCGTGCGGAACAATAATTTGGGAATCAAAACGAACTAAATCTTGGAGTGATGGATGGATTAGTAAATTGAAGGAAGATCAGAGAAGAGTTAAGGTAGAAGTGGCGGTTATTATTTCACAAGTTCTTCCTGATGGCGTAAAACATTTCACCCAAAAGAATGGGGTATGGATTGGAAACTATGACAGCATTGAAGGATTAGGACTATTGCTAAGAAATTCTTTACTTGAGCTGTCCACAGTCAAATCATCTATAGCTGGAAAGCAGGAAAAAAAAGAGATATTATGGAATTATTTGACGAGCGTTGAATTTCGTCAGCGTTTAGAGGCAATTTACGATGCCTATCAACAAGCAAAAATTTATCTAGATAAAGAGAAAGAGTTCTTCCGGAGAAAGTGGGCAAGGGAAGAAAAAAATATAGAGCTTCAGATGGAAAATTTATTGGGCGTGCATGGAGATTTACAAGCAATCATTGGAAGATCTCTCCCAGAGATAAAAGGACTAGACAGGCTTCCGCCAGGAGATAAAGAGAAAAATAATACGTTGTTTTAGATAGTATGAAAGATCAGAATGGGCAACTCGATGATATATTTCATATTGTTTCCAGGTTGACTATTATTGTGCCGCTGATTGTTATCATTTTTGCTATTTTCTTGAAATTAACTGGCGGGGGAGCAAAGCAGAAAAATTTTATAGATTATAAGCTGACTACAACTCCGACTAGGGTAAAGAATCCTCTAGACGTATTAAATACTTCTAAAAAGTCTACACAATCAGCTCGTTTTAATCTGAACGGGCCCCTTAACTGTTCTTTTAGATCAGACTCGGCATCTGTCAGCGCTTTTGTCAAAGAGAAAAGAATTTATCTTAAAATCTAT
>CAYJQQ010000073.1:0-5338 GCA_964372285.1 uncultured Gammaproteobacteria bacterium
TATAGATTCCGTGTCAAGCACGCAATGACAAAGAGATGCACGTTTTGTCAAAGAGAGTGAACTCTTACCCCGGGTTATTAAATTTGACAATTTAATAGAATTCTATTACAATAAATAATTGAAGGCGGGTCATTATTCTTCGAGCGAAGTGAGCTTATGCGAACGAAGTCGAGAAGTTTTATACGTTGATAGTTCTCGACTCACTTACGTTCGCTCGAACAGTGACTATAGTAATTATGTCCCACCTTCAAATAATTATTATGAAGAAGGTCCAAAGATATTTTTGGGTTTTATTCATTCTTCTTTTTTTCTCTCTATCTACTTCAAAGTTAGCGGTTGGGGTTGAAAAAAATAAATCTAACGCAGAGATAATCCCAGATCAATATATTGTCGTTTTTAAAGATGATATTGACGATTCGGAGGGTGTGACGCAAGATTTGGAGAGAAAACACGGAGTTTTGCGCGGTCATTTTTACAAAAAAGCGCTGAAGGGTTTTTCCGCCAGGTTATCTTCAGAAAAACTGCAAAAAGTTAAAGCCGATCCCAGAGTGCTTTTCGTCAGCGAAGATAGAGAAGTGAGCATCTTGGTTAAAGATCAGCCTAGAGAAGAAAAAATTCCTAGAGAAAATGTCAGAAAACCCAAACCGACGCCTACGCAGCCTCCGCAAAAAGTTCCCACCGGCGTCTCGCGCATCGGCCTTAACGCCAGCAATGAAGGTGAGGGAGTTGGAGTTGCCGTCATCGACACCGGCATCAGTCTCACACACCCAGACCTTAAAGATAATATTGTTGCCAACAAAACCTGTGTGACCGGGACGTCATCGGGAAATGATGACAACGGCCACGGATCGCATGTTGCCGGTACTATTGCAGCCTTAAATAATTCAGTCGGTGTCATTGGCGTTGCCCCAAAGGCAAAATTGCTCGCGGTCAAGGTTCTCAATGCCCAAGGGTTTGGCACGTGGTCTTCTGTCATCTGCGGAGTTGATTATGTGACCGCCAACGCTTCTTTATTCAACATCAAAGTAGCCAATATGAGTCTTGGCGGCGGAGGCTCAAGCGATAACAATTGTGGCAACAGCAATTCTGACCCACTGCATAAAGCTATCTGTAAATCGAGAGATGCCGGAGTAACCTACGTAGTCGCAGCCGGAAACAGTAGCGTAAACTCTTCGACCTCTGTCCCCGCAGCTTATGATGATAGCGTAATTACTGTTTCGGCTTTGGCCGATTCCGACGGCCAACCGGGAGGCCTTGGGAGCGCAACTTCTTACGGAGCCGACGATACTTTTGCTACCTTTTCCAACTATGGAGGCGTAGTTGATCTGGGAGCTCCTGGCGTTTCGATTTATTCGACTTATAAAAATAATGGTTATACTATACTAAGCGGCACAAGCATGGCTTCGCCCCATGTTGCCGGTTCGGCCGCTTTATATCTTAAAACAAATCCAACGGCTTCTTGGTCTCAAGTCAGAGATGGGTTAAAAGCCACAGGAGAAGCAAGCGGCTCCGGGCACACCGATCCTTCCGGCCTTCACCCCGAACCGGTAGTCAAATCAGGAATTCTCTAAAATATCCTGCAAAAAGATCGTCAAGCCAACCCAAAAAACGACCGCTTCGGTCGAGAATCGGGCTTTGCTAAAGAATTATTTTAAAAATTTAAAATGATGTTGTAAAGGGCTCTGATGAAAAGAGGATGGGTGTTTCTTGATTCAACCCTTTCCAAATTCAGGCTCAATTTTTTTGCCAAATTTTTAGACTCAATATCAATATCGTATAAGATTTCCAAATTGTCTACTACAAAGCCGATTGGGCAAATAAGTATATTTTTGACAGATCTTTTTTTGAGTTCAGTGAGCGATTCGAGTATATCCGGTCCTAACCATTTTTCTGCTGTTTGGCCGGCGCTTTGAAATGAAAAAGACCAGCTATCTGTTTTAAGTTTTTTAGCTAAAATTCCGGAGGTTTTTCTAAGTTGTTTTTCATAGGGATCATTCCAGGACTTTATTCTCTCTGGCAAGCTATGGGCCGTAAAGATGATATGAGTTTTTTTGACATCTTTTACTTTTTGCTTGATCTGATCAATGATACAAGAAATCAGGTATTTATTCTTATGCCAGCTTTTTATAAATTTTACTTTTAGTTTTGTATTTGTTTGTTTTAATGCTGCATCTAGATAGCTTTTATAACCGCCTATACTCATCTTAGAATAATGTGGCGCAAGGACAACGGCAATCAATTTTTTGATCTGATCTTTTTTAATATTTTCTACAGCCTCTTTTATATAAGGATGCCAATGCTTCATTCCTAAATAGACTTTAAATTTATTTTTGCCTTGTTTTTTATCTAAAAGTTTCTGGAGAAGAGCTGCCTGCTTTTTTGTAATTCTGTTCATCGGCGTTTTTCCACCCACCTGACGATAATGGTCCTTAACCATTTCAAGCACTTTTTCAGATGGTTTTTTTCCTCCTTTACTATGGGTTAAATAGGCTTCAAGGTTATCAAGATTTTCAGGGCTTCCGTAGGTCATTAACAATACACCTATCTTATTTTGAGTGGACATATTCGACGAGTTTTGCCAGATTTTTAACCGGAGTAGCCGGCAATACGCCGTGACCTAGGTTAAAAATGTACCCAGGTCTTTCTCCAACTTCCCTAAATATTCTATCAACCTGCTTTTTAATAACACTGAAATCGGCAAGCACTATAACCGGGTCTAAATTCCCCTGAATTGCTTTGTTATACCCTATAATTTTCCAAGCCCAATCCAGAGATACCCGCCAATCGACAGCAACGACATTACAATCTAGCGAAGAAAATAACTTAAGAAAGGCTCCGGTATTTACTCCAAAATGTATAAGTGGTATTTTAAAACGACTCAAACTTTTAAATATTTTTTTTGAGTAGGGTAAAACATATTTTTTATAATCATATCCATTTAGGTAGCCTACCCAACTGTCAAAAAGCTGTACGGCGTCAACGCCTGCTTTAATTTGTTTTTTTAGATAAACGGTTGTCAGATTAGTGAGTTTATCCATAAGTGTATGCCAAGCCTTTGGTTGGCTATACATTAGAATTTTTGTTTTGATAAAGTCCCGAGTCGGCCTGCCCTCGATCAGATAGCTAGCCAAGGTGAATGGGGCTCCGGCTAAGCCTATCAGGGGCACTTTCAGATCTTTTTTTAACAGCTCGATTGTCTTTAATACCGAAGAAAAATCTTTTTGAGAATCAACCGTTTTTAGATTGTTAATATCTTTGACCGATTCGATGTTATTACTTATAACCGGGCCTATTCCATCGACTAATTTAATATTAAAACCTAAAGGCAAAAGAGGGAGCATGAAGTCTGAAAAAAGTACGGCCGCGACAACACCGAGTTTCTTTAGGGGAAGGAGGGTTACTTCGGCAGCCAACTCCGGAGTTTGGCAGATTGTTAAGAGGTCATATTTTTCTTTAATTTTTCTGTATTCGGGAAGCGACCTTCCAGCCTGTCTCATAAACCACACAGGAGTGAAGGAGGTTATTTTTCTTTGACAAGCGTCGAGAAAAACTGTAGGCATATTTAAATTAATTTTAATAGCTCGGCCGGCTTTTTATATATGCAGGTAAATATCGGCAGGTCATTTTTAGTATAGGCTCGCACTTTGGTCGATCTCAAGTCTAAGACAAGATTTTGGAAGTCAGTCAAGGAGTCTGTCTCATAAGATACTATAAACTCATGGTCGTCGACCCCGAAGGAATATAAAAGAAGCTGTTTAATCTTAGGATATCGATGAGCCACTCGAATGTGGTCGAACATCATGCGTTTTCGCTTCTCGTATGATAGGAGATACCAATCTGTCGTCTTAGTAAATGGATAGATGATAAGATAGGAAGCCCGAGTTGAATATTGTATAAGCTGTGAGCCGCTTTGTGATTTTTTGCTATAGGCTGAATCGTGGTTCATGCCAAAAAGCGTATAGGTGATGTTGAGGTGTTGACCAATTTGAGTTGATAAAATTTTGCTTAAAAACTCCTGCGTCTTCGTAACTTGGGAAGTTCTGATCCAAAGCATAAAAGTCGCATAGGACTTTAGCCCCAATGTAAAATAAGTAGTAATATCTAAGCTCCCGACTGAAGAAATTGCAGTCGCAAAATTTTTTTTGGCCATTTTCTTTTTTTCTTCGCTTAAAGTCCTCCAGCTTGGATTAAGGTTAAAAAAAATAAAGTTATGATAAGGTTTCGAATTCATAGTGGTAATTTTGCTTCCTTGATAAGTCTTGCAGCTTCTTTAGCAAAATAAGTAATGATTAAATTTGCGCCGGCTCTTTTTATCGAAGTTAATACTTCCCAGATGACTTTTTTTTCATCGATCCAACCCATCTTGCCAGCAGCCTTGACCATGGCAAACTCGCCGCTTACATTATAAGCAGCCAGCGGATAAGGAAATTTATTTTTAATAGTTCTGATGATGTCTAAGTACGGTAAGGCCGGCTTGACCATAAGAATGTCTGCGCCTTCTTTTATATCAAGCTCCGTCTCTTTTATGGCTTCGCGCCAATTTGCCGGATCCATCTGGTGACTTTTTCGGTCGCCAAATTTTGGTGCACCTTCTGCAGCTTGTCTAAACGGCCCATAAAAAGATGATGCATATTTTGTGCTGTAGCTCATGATTACCGTGTCTTCGAAGCCGTCCTGATCAAGCGCCTCTCGGATCGCCCTTACCATGCCATCCATCATGCCGGAAGGAGCGACTATATCTGCACCGGCTTCGGCGTGGGAAACAGCCTGTCTTGCCAGAAGCTCTAAAGTTTTGTCGTTGTCGACGACTCCATTTATAATTGGTCCACAGTGTCCGTGATCGGTATATTCGCAAAGACACTCGTCGGTGATAACAATCAATTTTTCCTCGACTTGTTTGATAGCCTGTATCGCTTGGTTGATGACGCTTTGTTTTTTATACGCGTCGCTTCCGATATTGTCTTTATTTTTTGGAATGCCAAACAGGAGTACTGCCGGAATCTGCAGCTTTGCAATCTCTCGGACTTCGCTTTTGAGCATATCAACCGAAAGCTGAAAATGCCCCGGCAGCGAAGAGATAGGTTTTTTTATACCTTTGCCGTGCTTGACAAAAAGGGGCAGGATAAAATCGTCGATTTCCAAATTTGTCTCGGAAATCATCGACCTAAGACTTGGATTTTTCCTAAGACGACGCGGACGAAAATAGGGAGTAAACATAGAGTTTTGAATTTGTCAAACATTATACCATGACGGCACGACCTTCAAGCGCAAAAGAGAAAATTTGTAAGAACCCACAACTATGACAAAACCATATCAAACTATACATTTTTGTCATTGC
>CAYJQQ010000074.1:0-5325 GCA_964372285.1 uncultured Gammaproteobacteria bacterium
AAATTGCCGCCGGACTCGGAATCAGCATTGATGAATTAATTAAATAAAATATGAAAAAAAGTTTATCAAAATCAAACAAAACCGAAGAATTGTTGAATAGAGGCGTAGAAGAAATAATCGACAGGCCTAATCTTGAAAATAAACTGAAAAGCGGAAAGCGGCTTCGTATTAAGCTTGGTATTGATCCAACGAGTCCAAATATACACTTAGGTAGATCGATTCCATTACTTAAATTGAGGGATTTCCAAGAATTGGGTCATAAAATTATATTAATAATTGGAGATTTTACTGGTTTAATTGGCGATACTTCAGATAAAGATAGCGAGCGGCCGATGTTATCAGAAAAAACTGTCAGAGAAAATTTAAAAACATACATTAAACAGGCGGCTAAAATAATTGATGTTGGTTCGGCTGAAATTCACCACAATAGCGAATGGCTTGGTAAATTGGGTTATATGGATATAGGTCGCCAAGCCGATGTTTTCTCTCTTAATGAATTTATTTCTCGCGAGAATATCAGTCGAAGATTAAATGAAGGTAAAAGAGTGTCTTTGCGAGAATTACTATACCCCTTAATGCAGGGATATGATTCTGTAGAAGTAAGGTCTGATGTTGAAATTGGGGGCACAGACCAGCGTTTCAATCTTTTAGCGGGGAGAGATGTGCAGAGACTCTACGGCCAAGCACCGCAAGACATTCTCACCAACCCTCTTATAGAAGGATTAGACGGAAGAAAAATGAGTTCCAGTTTTGGCAACACCATCAATTTATTTGACACGCCCAACAATATGTTTGGCAAAATAATGTCACTTAAAGACGATTTAATCATCAAATACTTTATCTTACTTACACGAGTTGAGATGAAAATAATTGATGAATACAAAGCACACTTGAAAAATGGCGTTAATCCTCGGGATATTAAAATGAAATTGGCCTTTGAGATCGTCCGAATGTACCATTCTAAGGAAGGGGCAGATGATGCTCAAGATTATTTTATTAAGACGTTTACTCAAAAAGAAATCCCGTCGGATATGCCACAATTCAAACCAACTGCATACAATATCGTATTAATTTTGGTTGAAAGCAAGCTCGTATCGTCAAAATCGGAGGCGAAGAGAATTTTAGATCATGGTGGTGTAAAGATTGATGGCAAAGTAGTGAAAGAAATTAATTATGTTGTACCACCGGGCTCAGTATTACAAAAAGGCAAGATTAAATTTTTGAAAATTCTATGATCAATAATGTCATTAAAACTTGTAGAGACTTTGTTGAGAAGGTATTGAAGAAAGAGGATTGGTTCCGCCAATTGACTGACAATAAAGACTACGACCTTCTATTACTGACAGGAACTGCCGTGGAACAAGCAAAAGACAAACTTTCAGACATCGACCTATTTTTAGTCTGTAAATATGAAGTGCAGATTAAATATTCTTTAAAACCAGTGCGTATTTTTAACTATAAAGGAAAAATATTTGAGGTATCAGTCCTTTCAACCGAAAAACTTTTTAATGACCGATATGATAAGAAAAATATTCATTGGTGGCATCATACATATATAATTAAAAGCTTTAATAAAGACGCCGAAAAAGCACTATCTCAAGCCTCCTCATTAACAAGGAAAGAATTTTTAGACAGATTATGGACTAATTTCGTTTATTTTAAAATTAACACCGCTGATATTGAAAAACAAATCAAAAGAAAAGAGCTAATTAGTGTTAGGTTGTTATTCAATGAAAATATTAAACTCACAATAGATTCTGAGCTTGTATGCAATGGAGAATTCCCCTCTTGGAAACAGTTTGGTCGCACTTTACAACGGATAGATAAAAAACTCTACAATGAGATTCTACATGTTCAAGATGCGAACAATTTTGAAGAATTACAGAACCATAACACCCAATTACAATTACACATAATTAGAATTTTAAAAAACAACGGTTTTTCTAAGGAGGAAATTGAAAACTGGGAAAACTGTAATTTGGAAAGAATCACTTTTCAATATAGATGATATTTATGAAATCAATTTATGCCGATAAAAAGAGTAAAGTTTTTCTTGGGGGCAACTTTGAATTTGATCTCAATACTATATTTAGTAAGGGCAAACTAAAACGAAAAGCGGCGATATTAGTAACTGGAATTAAAAACTTCGCTGGGACTAGCTATTCTAAAAAATTAGAAAATGTTTTTAAGCGACACGAGATTATTATTGTAAAACACATCAAAATTAAACCAAATCCAAATGAATTACTCATTGTTCAAGTCATGTCTAAGCTCACTAAAAAATTTGATTTTATACTTGCTGTTGGTGGAGGATCAGCTATTGACACGGGAAAATTAATAAAAAATCGCTTCAATAACTCCGCAAAATTAGTTGCGATTTATACACTGCCCGGCTCCGCAACTATAGTTTCGCCATTTGCCGTTTTTGATAATAATGAATTTAAGATTGGCGTAGTTGCAGATAATTTGATCCCTAGTTATTCCTATATCAACACAGAGATTATTAAATCTATAGGTTTGGAGAGAAAAATAATATCCATCGCAGATATTTTTTCTCATGCAGTAGAATCCTTATATTCCAAAGCGAGCAACATTATTAGTAGAACAAAAGCCAAAAATTCATTGAAAATATTGAGAGCCAATAAAGTTGAGTCGTTACCAATACGGGCACTGATAACCGCGGATATCCAAGCCGGCTTGGCAGAAAGGGTCGGGTTGGTACTTTTCCCACACGCGGCCGGTCATTATTTAACTTATAAGTTTCGTATTCCTCATAGTATTGCAACGATGTATTTTTTGCCTCAGTACCTTATGTTTTTACTGAATAAGGGAGTTCGTATTGATTTGAGATATATTCAATACGCGGAATATTTAGAATCCCTTCTCAGAAAGAAAAAATTGATGCGTAAAATAAGTTTGACGAGAAATGAAATTGCCGAATTGTTTAATTTAACACATAAATATATGGATTTTGCATATGAAAATGCACCTGTTGGGATAAAGCAAGAAGAATATAAAATAATTCTGAAAAGTTATGTCAAAAAGTAAAATACAACTACGTTTTTTCAACGAGACTCTTTATATAGCAAAGAACTCCAAGCTCTACAAATCAAAACTTCACGACCATCCGGTGAAGTTGAAAGATATTTCAGAATTACAGGACTTTCCTTTTACAACAAAGAAAGAATTAAGAGACCATTATCCATTTGGGGCATTGGCTGTGCCCATTAGGGAGGTTATTGAAGTGCATACAAGTTCCGGCACAACCGGAAAAGCTACTTTGTCTTACTTTACGCAAGAAGATTTGGAAATCGGATCCAAAGCAATCGCAGAAGCCTGGGACTGTTTTGGAATAAACAATGAGAGCCGCGTGCAATTTATGATGAGTTATGGATTGTTTAGCGGCGCAATGCTTAATACTTACGCTATTCAGAAACTTGGTGGATTTGTAGTGCCTGCAGGAATTCAATCCGCCGAGAAACAACTGCAGATGATGATGGATTTTAAAATAGATACAATCGTTGGAACGCCGGGGTATTATTATTACCTTTTTGATTATATAACCGAAAAACAAATTCCTCTTGAACGACTTTCTCTAAAACGAGGTATTGCGGCTGGAGAAATTTATTCAGATAAAGTTCGTTCGGATATTGAGCAGAAATTTAATATAAAAATATTTGATCATTATGGATTATGTGAAGTCAATACTGGAATAGCTTATGAATGTGAATTCAGAACAGGATTGCATATTTTGGACGAGTATGTTTTCCCAGAAATCATTAATCCAGAAACTGGTAAGGTATTACCCCAAGATAATGAAGGCGAATTAGTTCTTACGACACTAAAGAAAAAGGCATCGCCGGTAATACGGTATCGAACAGGGGACATTACTGCTATAAAATCAGGGCAATGTCCTTGCGGAAGGGATTCCATTAGAATAGATCGAATAAAGAGAAGAACCGACGATCTTATCTTCATTAAAGGTATAAAGATTGATCCGTATGAGTTGAAGGAATATATCCTAGAAATTGCGGGGAATAATATTTATAGCGACATTAAGATAATAGTGGGAAGTGATTTTGGAAATTACAGACCGGAAATATTAGTAAGCCTGAAAGACCCGCCTAATACCAGTCTATTGGCGTTTATTCAAAAATCACTGAAAGGTAAAACATTACTGACTTTCGACGTAAAACATACTAGCCGCGATTACTTCCAGAGAGGAGAAAATAATAAAGTGAAATTTGTTGAATATGTTGATAAAAAATAAACAATGTCTAGATGATTTGATTGCCGACTTAAGCAAACTTATCAGCGAGAGAAAGGCTGAGCTTTTTGAATTGAACAAGAAAATTACATTAGACACTAATTACTGGATCTCAGAAGATTATGAGACGGTAAAATCATATCTTAAAAATTATACAAAAAATCATTACTCCGTTGAGTTGGTAAATAAAATAAAACCAAAAGGAAAGATTTTAATCATATTGTCGTATAACGAACCATTTATTTTATCTATTATCCCGGTACTTAATGCATTGGTTGTTGGGAATGAAGTTGTTTTAAGACCAAGTCAAGAAGCTGAGAATTTCACTAAAATGATTTGGCAAAAATCGGGACTACCAGAAAAATATGGACTAAAGTTACGAATTATTTCTTCAAAAACACACGAGGAGATTGCAGATTTTATTCGAGGCATGCGAGCTGTCTACTTTTTTGGCTCGTATAAAGTAGCTCAAGGTCTTGCTAAGATATGCGGAAAGCGTTATGTAGAATTTTATCCAGAAATCGAAACTTCCGATGTAAAAATTTTTAACAAAAATTCGTCGGATATTAAAAACGATACACTTCTTACCCTCAGAGAATCGTTTAGCCACTCTGGTCAGTCTTGTCAAAGAATTCAAGGAATTTTTGTGCACGAACATTTATATGACAATTATGTCCAAATTTTAAAACAGGAATTCATCAAATTATGCCATTCTAAAGATTTGAATAAATTTATTGATAATCAGTATGTATCCGCAAGAAAAAACTTACTCGATCTACTTCGTCTTGATATAGAGAAATCTGAACCGACCGAAATTATAGAAATAAAAGATTTGCCTATGTTAGTTATAAAACCAAAAATGGAAAGTGAATTTGCAAAAAATGCCTACTTTTTGCCGGTGCTATGGATTTCTCCTTTTAATCGGGGCGAAGAATTAATCAAATTATTAAATTCACGAAAATTTTTTCTGGGCATCAACATCCAAAGCGACAATGATAAATTTATCAATCAAATCATAAACAATACTAAGTTTACTCGGTCTACAGTCAATACTTCTC
>CAYJQQ010000075.1:0-5293 GCA_964372285.1 uncultured Gammaproteobacteria bacterium
AATGCCAGACTTAGGACAGATAGGATGTGTTTTAAAAAAAGAAGGTATCGCTGGATTAAAAAAGATGAAGCCAAATGTTTTTACCCCAATTATTATGATGAGGGCGGAGCGACTGTCTTCGGCAAAAGAAATTTTGGAGAAAATCGGAAAATGCGCCATTGAAAGTAAATACGATGGATTCAGGTTACAGATACACTTTAAAAAATCCCAATTTCCAATTTCCAATTTCCAATCAAATCCCAAATCCAAAATATCAAATCACAAACCCAATAAAATACAGATAAAACTTTATTCTATAAATCTTGAGGATGTTTCGTTTATGTATGCGTTTGTGATTGAGGGAGTAACAAAGGAAGTTGAAGCAAATGAGATCATTTTTGAAGGCGAGGCGATCGGATTTGATCCGCACACGGGAAATTTCTTACCATTTCAGGAGACGGTTCAGCGCAAAAGAAAATATGGGATTGTGGAGAAAGCAATAGAAATTCCGCTTAAACTTTTTGCTTTTGAGCTGCTGTATTTAGAGGGAGATAGTTATCTTGATGTTCCGTTCAGAGAAAGAAGAAAAAAGTTGACATCGGTTATAAAGACAACGGGAGATATTTTTAAAGACGTTTTATTGACTGCCCCAGAGGAAATTACCGACGAAGAGAAAAAATTAGAGTTGTTGTTTGATGATGCAGTTTCAAAAGGATTGGAAGGAATAATTGCCAAGAAATTAACTGGAGTCTATAAACCAGGAGCGAGGGGTTGGAACTGGATCAAGTTCAAACGAAGTTATTCTTCGAAGATTGAGGATACGATCGATTGTTTGGTGATGGGATATGACTATGGAAAGGGGAAAAGAACTGGATTTGGAATGGGGGCCTTTTTGGTAGGAGTATATAACGAGAAGGAGGATAAGTATGTTACCGTAGCTAAGATTGGAACAGGATTGACTGATGAAGAATGGAGAGAATTAAAAGTTAAAAGTCAAAAGTTAAAAGTCAAAAGTAAGCCAGTATTGTATGAGGTGGATAAGATGATGGAGTGTGACGTGTGGATCTCTCAATCGATTGTTGTTGAAATTAAAGCTGACGAGATTACGAAATCTCCTGTACATACAGCCGGAAGAAAATTGAAATCTTCAATATCGGGAAAAGCTTTTGAGGTTGATATTCCTGGGTTTGCGCTTCGTTTTCCTCGACTGGAGCGATTTCGCGAGGATAAAAGACCGGATGATGTAACAACTTTGAGAGAACTTGAGAAAATGTTTAATGCGCAAGGAAAAAAGAAGTAGATTTGTTTCTTAATTTGACCCAGTTATATTAATGACCAGTTAAGGTTTTTACTAATCTCAAGGGGTAATCGATAAAAAAAGAGGCGGGGTTACTTTTTATTCTTCTTCCAGATGTATAGCTGACAAATGAAGGGTCATATTTAATAATTCCATGTTGCATGTTAATATGGATTCCCAAATCAATATCTTCATGGAATACATTGTTATTACTACAGACTTCATTTCTGACTCTCTCCCAGATTGTTTTTGAGATAGCCATATGGTTGCCTATTATTGCGTGATGCTTTTGTACAAAATTCATTAGATGAATAAAAATTTTTGAATAAATTGTAGTTTTTAGAGGCAGATCATAATAGATAATAGGTCCTATGAGGCCGTCGATTTTTTGCTTTTCAAAGTTAATCTTGATTTTTTTAATCCAGTCAGGAGGAGCTCTTGAGTCAGCATCGCACCTGGCGATAATTTCGTTTTCAGCCGCATTAAAACCTCTATCTCTTGCTTGAGCTATACTTTGAAATCTGGCCCCAATTAAGGTGACATCGAAGTCTTTTACTATTTTTGCCGTTCCGTCTGTAGATAGATTGTCAACAACAATTATTTCCTCTGCTTTTTCTTCCTGATTTACTAAACATGTGAGGCAGTCTTTTATATATTTTTCCTCATTATAAAGCGGAATGACCACGGTTACTTTCATTTAGTATTTCCTCGTAAATTTGTAATAATTTTTTAGTAGATTCTACTTCATTGTATCGATATATTTTTTGGTAGTTGTTTTCAATATTTTGCTTTAGTTTAGAATAAATTTCCGGGTGTTCTTGAATTAGAATTAATTTTTCTGCCCATTTTTTAGGATCAAGACTATTTACAAAAATAGCCATCTCGTTTGGGATCACTTCTCTTGATACGGGATAATCATATGCTACACAGGGTAACGCGCTAGCTAGACCTTCGATATAGGTCAACCCAAATGTCTCAAAGTTTGACGCTGATAAAAATAAATGATGATTTCTTAGAGTCTCCGAAAGTTTTTTAATCGATACCCAACCGAAAAAATTAATTACAGAATCCAATTTTAATTCCTTAACTTTGTTAATAAGAAATTGTTTATCTATGCCTTCACCCATTATGGTTAATGTATATCTGTCTTTCAGATACCGCATCATATCTATCAAGACGTCGACATGTTTTTCTCCTGCCAGTCGGCTTACAGTGATGAGTTTATTGACCCGTTTTGGCTTAACGGCAGATTTATTAAAAAAGTAAGAAGAGACTGGTGAAGCTAATACAAAGGGCTTTTTATGGAGTTTTTGAGTTATCAACGACTGATAGTGATGAGTCGGTACGGTGATATAATCAGATTCTTTTAACATCGAGAACTGGCACTTTCTTAAAAGTCGGTTAAAGATGCTTCCTTCTTTAATAAATAGGGAAAACGGGAAAAACTGGGCGCGGAATTTATATGGATCTCCGTGCATGGTAGCAAGAGTCAAGTAATTATTCTTTTTGGCAAATCGAAGAGCTTGATACGAAACAACAAGCTGTTCCTGGATATTGACTATGTCTGGATTAAAGCTTAATATTTGTTTTTTAGCACCATTCCAAAGTATGGGAGAAAATGAAAAATTGGAAAATTGTTTTCCTAAGGCAAATGATCGATTGACAATTAAGTCAGTTTCGTCAATTTTTTCCGAAGTCTTTTTATAATTTTGATCGGTGAGCAGTTTGACCTTGACGCCAAGTTTCTTTAAGTTTTTGAACCAGGACATCACGGCATTTTGACTGCCGCCTGAAAATGGGGAAAGAGAGTCGAAGACCAGCAATATTTTCATTTTTTTATATAATATAAAGAATTTACTCTTCTATGAACAAATCAATATATTTTTCAATCATTATACCAACCCTAAATGAAGAAAAACTTTTACCAAGGTTATTAAACAGTTTAAAAAATCAAAAAAATAAAAACTTTGAGGTCATTATCGCAGATGGCGGCTCTTCTGACAAAACTAAAGAAAAAACTCTTACATATAAAGACGAGCTCGTGATGAGGTTTTTTATTAACGGTAAAAGAAATGTCGCGTATCAAAGAAATTTTGGCGCCAGCATGGCAAAGGGGAAGTATTTAATTTTTTTGGATGCAGATACGGGAGTGAGTCTAAGTTTTACCCACAACCTATTAAAGTATATTACAAGGGAAAAAGGACTTGTATTTATTCCCTATAGCATACCGGATCAAAATGACTCTCAATCAAAACTTATTTTTAAAATAGCTAATTTTTTAATTGAGTTTTCACAGACGATAGGCAAACCTATTTCTGCCGGAGGGAATATGATCTGGGAAAAGTGCTTCTTTGAGTCCGTGGGAGGTTTCAACGAAAAACTATATTTGGCAGAGGACCACAATATAATTCAAAAAGCTTATGAATGGGGAGTAAGAGCAAAATTTATACGGAGTGTTAAGGTAAAATTTTCCTTAAGAAGAGTACGTAGGGAAGGTCAGTTAGCTATATTTTATAAATATTTGCTGTCTACGGCGCACGTACTTATCAAAGGAGATATAAAAAAGAAGATCTACAAGTATGAGATGGGAGGAGAGGTAGATAAAGTAACTAAAGAAAGCCTGACTTTTAATCAAAACTTTAATTATTATCTCAAACAGCTCAAAAAATTCTTTAACCAATGACTCAAGTTACGTAGCATTAAAAGTAGAGATTATTGGATAGTGATCAGAAAATTCTTTTTCTATTCTTTCAGTTTTTATCAATTCAAGGTTTTTGTAGAAGGTATAATCGACCTTTAGTCTATGATTAACATATTTTCTAATGATTTTTACAGCTAGATTTTGAATTAAACTATATTTTGTAAACTTTCTATTCGGATATCTAATTGTGTAATTTATATTTCTGGTTGCCTCTCTAAATCCATGTTTTGTCATCAGGTTTTCTAATTTTTTTCGTCTATAGGGAAAATAATTAAAATCACCTGTAATTATGAGAGGAAATTTATCTTCTTTTATCCCGTGATTTAATACTTTTTCAATCTGTTTTGTCCTTGTCCGATTTATTCCAAAAAGTGATAGGTGGACATTATATATTACTACAGTTTTTTTCTTTTCAGTCAATAAAAAATCTGTTCTTAAAATTGTTCTGGGCTGATTTTCTCCTTTGAGAATTCTTATAATAGTTGTTAGTACTTCATATAGACTTTTGGGAAGATTAAAAGAGTCAGTTTTAATCAACTTTAATTTTTGGGCTTTAAAATTAGTATTAAAATAAGTAGCTATTCCATAGACTTTCCCAAACTTTATAAAAGAATTTGAATAATCGGCTAATTTATAGCCAAATTTTTCTAGACTAGTTAAGTTTTCTTCCTTAGTTTCAACTTCCTGAAAGCAAAGAATATCCGGTCTGTATTTATCAAGCATCTTTTCGACCTTTACAAAAGCTTTATTAAATAAGACATTGTAAGTTAGGAGTGAAAAGGTCATACGATAGTCTGATTATACGACTTACGCAAAATCTTACTGTTCGAGCTTGTCGAGAACTTCTCGACTCGTCCCGATTTAATCGGGACTCGCTCGAAGAATAACTGCGTAAGTCGTAATTATACAAAAAGGTTAGAATTTAAACAGGTAAAGGTAACAATTCACAATTTGTCCACATTAAATTAAATAAAAAATAATCCTGCATCAGGGCTCTATGCATAGCGTATTATTCTATAGGATAATCCTATAGAATTAATCAATATTTCTATAGGTCTTGACAATTAAAAAATGATGAATTATAGTTGAACTATGAAAGCAAAAATCCTTTCAGAAATATCTAGAGACTATAGAAACGAGGCTAGACTTTTGAAGCAAAAAGAACTGCTTGGTTTTGTCAGGCAGCAATTCAGGCAATTAATGGAGAAAAATTTAAGAATTCCAATAAAACTTTACCACTTGTGAACATTTATTAAAAAAAAGAGCATCACTACCGCTCGTATTAGGGGACGACGAGTAGTAATGCTCTTTTTATC
>CAYJQQ010000076.1:0-5250 GCA_964372285.1 uncultured Gammaproteobacteria bacterium
AATGATATTCCTAAATCTTCTGATAAATAACGTGGAAGAATAGTAAAATCCGCTCCCGTATCCACTATCATCCAACTATCAGTCCAAATATTATTACGCGGTGATTTAAATGACACCTTGGCTACCGGTCGAAATATAATACCAAAAAAACTTTTTCCAACGTTTTCGTAATTGAACTTTACGTCCATAATATGAGAGATCGCGCCTTAGGTAAATAAGCAACTTCGGGGGTAACGTCGGGATACTTCTTTCTGATTTTCTTCAATATCTCGAGAGCTCCATCACCTGTTTTAGCTGTAAAAATTTTTCCAGCCGCAAGAATAATATGCTTTCCCCTATATCTTGGATTCCTGAATATATCTGGCATAGTGACCTTGTTTTTCATAGTATTTTCATTATATCATACATTTTTGAGCACTTGTACCCTGCTATAATTCACCCGCAAGCTTAAACCCTTTTTTCTTATAGAAAGTATCGAAACTAAAAATTGCATCTGCTTTTTGTTCTTCGGCAACAGCTGCCACACCACAATAGAGCTTTAGCAGTGAAGCACTCACCGAGCTCATGCTCGGGGCATCTGCCCAAACAGGGTTTCCAAGCGCGAAACCCACCTCTGGAGTGGGTTTAGATCATAACAACAATCTAAAATAATCTAAACCCCGACTGTGCCGCGGGAGAGAGTCGAACTCTCACGATCTATGCGATCACAGGATTTTAAGTCCTGCGTGTATACCATTCCACCACCGCGGCAAGTTTATTTTATACTTAATACTTTATACTCGATACTAAATACTAACGAATTATACCAATTTTTTTTGCTCTGCGATTGAAGAAAATCCTAATCTAAGATACTCCAAACCCTTTTGGCTAACCACTCTGCCTCTGGTAGTTTTTTTAATAAATCCAATCTGCATCAGATAAGGTTCGATAAATTCCTCGATTGTCTGCCTATCCTCGGATAATGACAAGGCTATCGTATCCAGTCCAACCGGCGAATTCTGAAATTTGACGGTTAGAAGATATAAATATTTTCGATCAATCGGGGTCAAGCCAAAATCATCCAGCTCTAAAAGTTTAAATAACCGATCTAACATAGATTCGTCGATAATTTTATGTTTATCCACCTCGAACATATCGCGGGCTCGCTTCAATATTCTGTTGGCAAATCTGGGTGTTCGCCTTGATCTTTTTGCTATTTGTTTGGCCGCTCCCTCTGTAATCGGTGTGTGTAAAATTTTGCTCGATCGCTTTACTATATGGGTTATTTCCTCTTCAGAATAAAAATCGATCCTCAAAATGAGCCCGAATCTGTCTCTTAAAGGCGCAGAGAGCAGAGCGAGTTTTGTCGTCGCCCCAACGATCGTAATCTGGGGAATTGGCAGACGAACCGTTCTTGCGGCGGGTCCCTTTCCTATAACCAAATGCAAGGAAAAATCTTCCATAACCGGATAAAGAATTTCCTCCACCGGCTTAGGCAGTCGGTGAATTTCGTCGATAAAAAGAACGTCGTCGTCTTTTAAATTAGTAAGTATTGCGGCCAAATCACCTGTTCTAGTCACTGCCGCTCCAGATGTTATCTTGAGTTCTCCGGAAAGTTCATGGGCTATAACATAAGCTAACGTAGTTTTACCAATTCCGGGTGGACCGTATAAAAGAAGATGTTCTGAAGGGGCGCCTCGATTTTTTACGGCATCGATGAATAGACGCAGTGTCTTAACTATATTTTTATGACCGATGTACTCGGTCAGTTTTTGCGGCCGCAAATCAGTCTCGTGAATAGCTTTTATACCTTTTCCCATAAAATTAACAAGAAAAACGTCAAATTGAGTCAATCAAGTGACATAATTTTAAATCATCTCATACCTAATTTTAACCCCTGCTTTATTTTTTCCTCCAAAGTCAATTTCGTGTCTAACTCTGATAATATTTTTTTTGCCTGGTTAGATTTAAATCCGAGCGAAACCAAGGCATCTATCACTGTTTTATCTTCTTCCGAAAGATACATCTTTTCCAGACGAAACTCTGATTCCAACTTTTGTGACAACTCCAAAATGATTTTCATTGTAGTTTTTTTACCGAGGCCGGGAATTCTGGAAAAAAAATCAGCGTTATTATCTTTTACCGCTTTAATAAGCTCGTCAATTTTTGAAAACGAAATAACCGAAAAAGCAGTTTTTGGACCGACGCCAGATACGCCTAAAAGTAATTTAAAAAAAACATATTCCTGTTTAATTTCAAATCCAAATAATACCAAGGCATCTTCTCTCACCTGTAAATATGTAAATATCTCTACTTCAGACCTATTTTTGTAACGCCTCAAAATCGATGGAGTAAGAAATACCTGATAAAAAACTCCGCCGCTAGTCTCGATCAAGCCGAGATTTCCGTCAACCTCTACTAATTTACCGTTAATTTTACCTATCATATTTTTAGAAGATTTAGTCTCCAGGCTGAATATTTACACTTCGGATAATTCTCACAGCCAAAAAACTTCTTTCTCTTTTTAGTAAATCTCAAAACAATTCTACCCTTATCAAGCGGACAAAATCTGTTTGGAATAAACTTGAGAAAAGGTTTGGTGAATTTGCATTTTGGATAGTTGCTGCAAGCTAAAAATTTGCCAAACTTAGAATATCTGACGACCAACGGAGAAGCGCACTTGGGACAGGTTTCTTTGACCTCTTCCTCGACGTTTATCACAGTTTTATCGTTTTTTTTGACCATTAGCTCCTTCTGGAATGGAGTGTTAAACTCATTGAGAAGTTTTAACAAGTCGGTCTTTCCTTCAGCCAGACTGTCCAAGTTTTCTTCCATTTTTGCAGTAAAGTCCAGATCAAAGAGTTGAGGGAAAGCTTTCGCTAGGTAATCCGAGATGGCTTCGCCCAACTTAGTCGGCACAAAGTAGCGATTTTCTTTCTCCACGTAATTTTTTTCCTGAATTAGAGAGATGATCGGGGCATAGGTAGAAGGCCTGCCTATGCCTTTTTCCTCCAGAGTTTTGATTAATGACGCCTCGTTGTAGCGGGGCGGCGGCTTGGTCTGGCTCTCGACCGGCTCGACCGATAAAAGTCTCAACCTCTCCCCTTCTTTAATATCTGGCAAAGTTCGATTCTTTTTCACAAAATCCGGATTAAGGACTCGGAAAAAACCGTCAAAAATAACCTGCAGCATCTCTGACTTAAACAGATAGCCTTTTTCAGCACTGATTGTGATTGTTATATGCTTTATCGAAGCTTCTCTCATTTGAGTCGCAACCGATCTGTCAAATATGAGCTTGTATAGTTTCTTGTGATTTACAGTTATTTTTTTATCTTTGACCGAGTCAGCAGCCAGTGGATTTAATTTTGTCGGTCTAATCGCTTCGTGAGCTTCCTGGGCCAGTTTTGATTTTGTCCTGTAGCCTCTCGGCTTTTCCAAGGCATACTCGGCTCCCAAATTTTTTTCTATATATTCTTTAGCCGCAAAGACAAAGCTAGTCGATAAGTTAAAGGAGTCGGTGCGGTGATAGGTGATCAACCCCAGTTCATATAAATCCTGGGCCAAACGCATACTCATCTTTGACGTGAATCCGTATTTGTAAAATGCGTCTTGCGCTAGAAGCGAAGTCGTAAATGGAGGCGGAGGATACCTTTTTTGTATCTCTTCTTTGATCTGCGTTACTCTATATCTGTCTTTTTCCAGGTCTGATTTTATCTCGCTGACATTCTTTTGATCAATCGTCGTCTTAGTATACCGATATTCTCCCACAAAAAGTTTTAAAGTAAACTGTTGCTCATATGATAATTCATCTTTACTAATAAGTTTTGCCTTTGTAGCAGCATCTTTCACCTCGGGAGTGAAAGATATTGATTTGACCTTCTCAATATCGCTCTTGAAAAATCCATAAATTTGGTAGTAATCTGCTATCCTAAAATTTTTTATTTCTTTCTCCCTTTCCACTATTAATCTCAACGCAACCGTTTGCACTCTGCCTGCAGAAAGCCAATTCTTACCCATTTTTTTCCAAAGTAAAGGCGAAAGCTCATAGCCGACTATACGGTCAAGAATACGGCGGACCTGCTGGGCAGAAACAAGGTCAAGACGAAGCCTCCCTGGACTCTTGAGAGCCTCGCTAAGAGCGCTGGAAGTAATCTCGTGAAAAACGATTCTTTTTAATTTGTCGCCATTCTTTAATTTTGAATTAGGCCATCGCTCCGAAATAAAACCTAAGATATAAGCGGCGTGATAAGCTATTGCCTCGCCTTCCCTGTCGGGATCGGTCGCCAATATTATTTCTTTATTTTTACCGGCTAGTTTTTTCAACTCCGCCACAACCCTTCGTTTAGTAGAAATAATTTCATAGGTAGGCTTGAAATTTTCTTTATAATCTATAGCCATTCTATTTTTTGGCAGATCTCTTATGTGCCCCATCGTCGCAAAGACAAGAAAGTCATTTTCTTGTTGAGCGTTTTTGGACGCATAAGAAAGCATCCGGCTAAAAGTTCTAGCCTTGGTAGGTGACTCGACAATAATTAAAGCCATAATATACGGTTGGATTCAATTATACAGAAGAAGGATTATGTTTTCTTCTTTTAAGAAGTTTCATATCGACCAATGATCGACGCAGAAGAGTCAGCGCCTGATTTCTTTCTGCCTCATCTTTAGCCTTGGAAACGATTCTTTTTGCTTCTTCGATCGCCCGCTGCGTCTGTTCGGCGTCAATCTCGTCTTGACCGTAAGCTCGTGAAACCAAAATATTGATCTCTTCTCCGTCGGTTTCAAGATATCCTCCGCCTATGGCAAAGTATTTTTCTTGAGAGGACGATTTAATTTTTACTATCCCTTCATATAAAAGAGCAAATAAATTCACATGGCGGGGAAGTATCGTTATCTCGCCCTGCGCCGATGGCGCGGTTAGCGAATTTATATCTTCCTCTAAAGCCACTTTTTGCGGAGTGATAATTTTGAGATGCAGAGTATGCATAAATATAAATACAAATTCGAAACTCGAATATCGAAGTTTTTTTTAGAAAATGGTCGTTAGAAAATAGAAATTGGTAATGGAAATTGGATATTGGATATTTTACTATTTTCTACTTTCTAGTATCTATTACTATTTTCCAATTTCTAATAACTAATCTCTATAAAAATTTGTTTAGAATTTCGGATTTAGGATTTCGGATTTTCACTTCACTTCTTCAATTCCTCCCACCATATAAAAAGAGTTCTCTGGCTTGGCGTCGTGTTTCCCTGCAAGAATCTCCTTGAAAC
>CAYJQQ010000077.1:0-5228 GCA_964372285.1 uncultured Gammaproteobacteria bacterium
TAGATAATTAGGAATATCAGTTTCTAATTTTAGGTTAGAAAGTTGTCTAGGAAAAACTCTATATTTTCCAAGTGTATCCGTCATTGAAGAATACGCACCGATACCAGCAGGGTTAATGACTATAATTGCTTCGTCTCTTGTTTTGGTTCCTGGGTCACCTTCACTATCGACATAAATTGTTTCAATTACCGGAAGGACAAGTAAAATTTTTGCTTTTTTTGAAATATAACGTGTCATTTCAGATCTCTAAAAACAGTCTCCTTATTTTTATTATTGAAGGATATGCGGCAACCTTTCCTCCTTCTATACCGCCTATCCATGTTTTCTCAGCTATTTTTGGCTTAAAACCGAAAAGAGGAGCCCACAATAAAGGAAGAGTGGTGGTGTCAGCTCCTGAATCAACCAAAAAATCGAAATTTTGTTCTCCAATAGTGGTTTCTACTCCAAATGTTGCTATCGGGTCAGGAATAATTCCTTCCTCTATTTGTTTTGATGAATAAGGATATGAAATAGACATATGTGCGCCCGGCTTTTGGAATTGGACCAGTAAATACAGTATCCTTGAGGTCGATCTTGTTTTTTTTCAGCTTTTCGATGAGTTCTGTGGCGTTTTTTCCCATTGCATATACTTTTTTAGCCTTTTTGGAATAGGCTACAAGTTTTCCTGAATATTTTTTTTGCAAATAGGTGTAAAAAGACTGTTTCGTTTTATTTGTATTTCTCATAATATTATTACTTATAAATATAGTAGCACATTTTGAGAGATAATTCAGACTAAAATTCGTCTATGGAGATCGTTTTTGAACGGTACCTCAAAACTGTGGGTGCGCCAGGGATCGAACCTGGGACCTCGTTCTTATCAGGAACGCGCTCTACCACTGAGCCACGCACCCATCCCAACTTTGGTTGGCAGGTCAGGAAACCGATCTACCGATGAACTAGCAATCCATGATATTTTTATTATACTATCAAATTGATTAAATTCTATGATAAAATCATTTCCATGACAGTAAAAAAAATTAGCCCAAAAAAAATTGTGGATTTTATGATATTGGCGGGAAAATTGAAGTGGTTGAAACGAAGCGGTTGGCTTGAATTAAAGATGCCTGATCCAGAATCAGTAGCCGAGCATACTTTTCGTGTGGCAATTCTGTCTAGAGTACTTGCTCCATACTTAGGACTTAATTCAGAGAAATTGACAGCAATGGCAATTTTTCATGATTTTGCAGAAGGAATTTTTGGTGATCCGATGATTGAGGGTGTAACCGTAAAAACTAAAATAAAAATATTAGATTACAATAAAATTGAAAAAAAGGAATATGATATCAGTAAAGAAAAAAATTTTATGAAAATAGTATTTGATAATCTAGGACTTCCTGAATTAAATGATTATTGGAAAGAAAACATTTTAGAAAATGGGCCTAAAGCGACTAAATACTCTAACATTCTTTTTCAAATAGGAAAAATTGCGAATGTATGGCAAGTGTTTGAATATGAATTAAGAGGAGTACCAAAAGAAACAACAAAAAGATTTTGGATTAGCGCCGAGACTTATGTCGAACATCCTTTTTTAAAACAAATTCTTTCGGCATTAAAGGGCTTACGAAAATCATATAAAGTATAATAATTTTATGCTTTATTTTTCTGAACTTAGGAATAAACCGGTTTTCACCGAGGATAAAATACCGCTTGGTAAATTAGAAGATTTAATTTTTTTAGCAACTGAAGCACCTAAAGTTTCAAAGCTAATTATCAAAGATAAAAATAATAAAATACTATCTATTCCCGTAGAATTTTTATATAAAATAAATCATCAAATAATCCTTAAAAAAACATACCTTCAGGAAAACCTCGTAGCTAATGAACTTTATGTCTTAAAAAATCTTCTGGATAAACAGATTATTGATCTAAAAGGGCAAAAAATTGTTAGGGTCAACGATATTGTAATTCAAGAACAACCTTTTTTATACGTTGCCGGTGTAGATATAGGAGTTCTTGGAATTATTAGACAATTTGGAATTGAAAAGACGATGAGTAAGTTTTTAGCTATTTTTAATTTTCGCTTAGCATCGAGATTTTTATCCTGGGGAGATATTCAGCCTATCGAGCTTGCCTATGGCCGTGTATCCCTTAAAATAAAAGAGGAAAAGCTAGAAAAAATCAGGCCGGAAGATTTAGCGGATTATTTGGAAAAAACCAATATTTTAAACATCGGTAAGATTCTGAAAATCCTTGACGACAGAGCAGCTGCAGAAGTTTTAAACTATCTAAATATTAATTTTCAATCATCAATTTTCCGTCATTTTCCAAATGACCGGACTGCCAAAATTTTATCACTTATGGACTCTGATGAAGCAGTTGATGTAATTTTAACATTTTCAGTAAAGAAACAAGAACAAATTTTACTATTGATAGATAAAGAGAAAAGGAAAGAAATTCAATATTTGTTAAAATTAGCAAAAACTCCAATAGGAAATATAATTTCAACAGAATTTATATCCGTAGATTCTCGCTTAACAGTGAGGGAAGTATTTGAAAAAATTAAAAAAGATACTTCAGATTTTGGCTATCTATATTATGTGTTCGTTCTAAATAACGAAAACCAATTAATCGGTGTGTTTAGTCTGCACGAACTCATCTTACATGATTTAGACACTCCTATTTATAAATTTATGATTCAAAGTTTAGTAGTTATTCATCTGTCAACTCCGAAAGAAATAGCTCTTAAAAAAATGATTAAATATAGACTGCACGCCATGCCGGTTATAGATGAAAATAAACACATGCTAGGAATTGTTTCCATAGATGATTTAAAAGACACTCTTCTAGAAAAAATAATTTAAAAAATAATTTTTTGCTAAAATAAAATGAGATTTTTGTGGACGAAATACAAATATAGGTTGTTTCTTTTTTTGTCGGTTTTTGGGCCGGCGACGATTGCGGCTATTGCGGATAATGATGCCGCAGGCGTTGCCACCTATTCTTTAGCCGGAGCAAAGTTTGGCTATTCTATTTTATTTGTACTTATTTTTGTGACAGTGCTTCTTGCCGTTACCCAAGAGATGGGTGTCCGAATAGCTGCTGTTACTGGAAAGGGATTTGGTGATCTGATACGAGAAAGATATGGCGTAAAGGTAACGCTTTTGGTTTTTCTAATACTTCTTTTGGCAAATATGGGTTCAATTATGGCTAATTTCTCGGCTCTTAAGGCAGTCTCGCAGATGTTTAATCTGCCGTTTTTGCCCCTTACGATACTGGTGATTGTCTTGGCATTTTTATTTATCTCCAAAGGCGACTACAAGACTAATCAAAAAATTTTCCTATTCGGAACAATTTTATATGTATCTTATGTCATATCTGCCTTTAGGGCGAGTCCGGATTGGGGAAAAGCCATCTCCAATCTTTTTTCTCCGCGGGAGGTTAAGCTATCAAGAGAGTTCATTTTTGCCTCGATCGCAGTTTTGGGTACTACAATTACTCCCTGGGGTCAGTTTTTTATCAACAGTTTTGTCGTCGACAAAAAAATTCAGCCGGACAAATTAAAGTATTCTCAAATAGAGACATATTTTGGTGCTTTTCTGACGAACTTTTTTTCTTTTTTTATGATCGTGGCCACAGCCTCAACACTTTTTGCTCATGGGATAAATCTTACCTCGGGCGAGCAGGCTGCTCTAGCGATAAAGCCTTTTGCCGGTGAATTGGCTAGTTTTTTATTTGGATTCGGACTTTTAAACGCCGCGATTATGGGAATTATAATAATTTCTCTATCAACGGCATACGCATTTTCAGAGTTTTTTGGTTACGTTGGCAGTCTTGACGCCCCCTATGAGAAAGGTAGACTTTTTTACGGAATTTTTCTTTTTCAGCTTATCGTGGCCGCTTTGATTGTTATTCTGCCTTTTGCTACGCTTTTTAAAATCGTATTCTACACGCAATCCCTCAATGCTTTTCTCTTACCTTTGATTTTTTTCTTTTTGTTGAGAATAACCAATAATAAAGAGCTGATGGGAAGCTTCACAAACAGCAAGTGGAGTAACTACTTTGCCACCATTTCTTCTGCTATAATCATTTTTGCATCAGCTTTTGTCATCATAAGTTCAATATTATAATACGGATGATGCGAATATATGAATAATAACAAAAATAGAATATTCGCTTCATTCGCATATTTTTTCCTAGAATTTGTATTACACCTATGAGGAGATTAGTTGTTATTGCCGATTGGGCTTCTGATACTTTATCTTGTCAGGAGGTTAGATCGGCTGTAGAGGGTTATTTAAAGGATCACAATGGCGGAGTCATAACTTTTATTCAATCGACGCCTTCAACTGTTCATACCGCCTTTCTTGTTTCGCAGGTGGTTGAGGTTGAGGAACGATATGGTAAGCCTCTTGAGACGGTTATCTTCCAAAATACCGATCCTCGTTTGCACGCTGATCATGCCCTGAAAAATTCTGAAGGTGCTAAACCATTGATCATCCGCTTAAAATCGGGAATCTATTTGACAGGGCCTGACGCAGGCTATAATTTTTCCTTGATTAAAGACAGAATCGATGAAGTGTTCGAGTACAAAGGATTAAATATCGAAGGTCAATTTCACTCGCGAGATCTTTACGCAAGGATAGCCGCGCACTTAATGGACGAGATGGAAGACGAGATGGAGTTTGAAGAAGTCACGTCAACTATTATACCGCCGCTTGTTGGTTATTATGTGGCGCATATCGACAATTTTGGCAATATTAAAACGCTTTTTCCTCACTCATATCTTAAAGGAAAATTTGAGTACGGAGATTTTGTCTCGATAACGCTAAATGGAATTACGCAAAAGGCAAGATACGTGACAAATTTGTTTGGAGGAGAACCGGGAGAATTGGTCATTTATCCGGGATCTTCTGGAAAATTCGACGATAGATTTCTGGAAATTTCAATTTGGAGGCACTTTACCGAGAAGAATCCTACAACTGGTCTGCATCTTTTTAATCATCCAAAACCAGGGATGACAATAGAGATTAAATAAAAATTTAGTCTAATAAACGGGTTAGGGAAATTGTTTAAAGTCATCTCTCTCTCAATTAATAATGAGAAAGAACGGACTAATTTTTTTCTAGAGAAAAAAATTAGAAAGGAGGTGATCCATCCGCTTCTTCCAAAACGGATACCTTGTTACGACTTAACCCAACTTCAACAGTACTCTAGCCTCAACTACCCATAATCCCCGAAATCTAGCC
>CAYJQQ010000078.1:0-5139 GCA_964372285.1 uncultured Gammaproteobacteria bacterium
CCAAAAAAAACTTTTTATCCACAGCAAAATTAGTAAGATTATTTATCTCAATCATACTACTTATAAACGATTTTTAATAATTTCTATCAACTCGCCCTCATCTTTATAGATATCGTGTCTAGAAAATAATATAATCTCACATAAATCATTGTTTATAACTCTAAATATCAATCTATATCCACTAGATTTACCAAGACTCTCTTTCAGGGGAACTACTCTTGCTTTAAAAACTTTTTGTTGGCCAAATCCGGGAAATTGATTTATACCTGTAGTTTCTTTTATGCCTTTTAAACAAAAAAGACGTTTCCATGCCTCTAATGATTCTGATGGGGCACGAAAACGCTTTAATCTCTTCAAATCTTTTTCTATTTCTGGATGGAAAGATATTTTCATAAATCCATCAAATCAATCATTTTTATCCATTTCGCCGTATTTATTTCTATAATAAGCTAAGTTGTAATCTATTACATCATTGGGTTTTGTAGCTATCCAGGGCGCCTCACCATGAGAAGCAATTTTCATTTCAGTTCCAGAAAATTTTTCCCATTTACCAGCAGTTTCTTGCATCATTAATAACTCCTCTTTTGAAAATAAACTCATATCAAAATCTTTTAGTGGCTCAATCAACTGCCGGTCGTTATAACCGAAAGCAACTTTTTTATTAATAATCTTAATATCGTTTCCGTTCATTTTTTCTAAAATTCTTTTTGCCGTTCTTGGAACAGGACCGTAATCAAACCTTAAATACTCGTCACCGGTTATAGATTTGCCGTATTTTTCAAAATAATCAAAATCAAGAAAGTACAACAACTTCATTATTTTTAACTTCCCGAGTGTGCCATTTTTTATCTTGTTCGCAAAAAACAAAATAAGATTTTTATACTTTTTTTCGTTTATTTTGACCATAATTATAAATATCTGTAACTTAGTTTATTATAACACAATACCTAATAAAAACACCACTCAACCTCTAAAATCGTGATACGCAAACTATTCGTTTTTAGTTGATTCTTCAACTACATTTATTTTTTCCTTTTTTTCGTCGTATTTTTCTATTTTACTCTACATTGCAGATTTTTCAAAATGCAACAAAAAAACCGATGGAATATATCCTAGGTTTTTTTCTTATTTATTATTTTACTGCTGATCGGATAATTCTATTGTTGGTATTATATTTTGATTTTCCCCCGGAATTTCTTCACTAACTTTTTGAGAGGGAAATAATGCAATCTCTAATTCAGTTTTTAATTCGCTACATCTTTGTTTTATTCCTTCTATTTCTTCTCTGGAATAAAATCTAAAAGGTTTTTTATCAGAAAAACTAGCTATTTGAAATTGTTCTCCTACACTACCATCTTGAGAGCTAGTCTCTTGAATACAAAAAGCTGCTAAACTTGCTATTTCAATTTCATCTTTTTCTTCTTTATAGAAACGATATAAAAGATATTGAGAGATTGTTGGTACGCCAATAGCAGAAAAATTTATTGTCGTTTCAGAAGGCGCAAATTTGTTGAGAGCTGATAATTCTAAAATTTTTCCCTTTTTTAACTCTCCATTTTCGTCCTTATCAAAACCAACTAACAAAATCCTAAAAAATGGTATCACGCCTTCTTTGACATTATCAACCCATTCCTTCATAGACATCCCTCCAAACCATTTATCATAATTTTTAACTGCTACTCCTCTAAAAATTTCGGCGACATCTTTAACTGGTATATCTTGAACCCCTAATCTTGTTAATTCTACTTTAAACTCCTTTAAGAAAAGATCTATTATTGAAACACCTATCCCTCCGTCACCAGCAAGAGTAAGAGCACAACTGTTTGTAATCTTACGAATTTTTTCAACAAAATCACCATGCATTGACATGGAAGTAGTACCACTTGTTATCCTTTTGTCAGAAGCTATTATCGCTGTATTATCTTTTGCAAATAAGGCAATACCTAATGTCACAATTTTAATTATAATTTATATTTATATGATTCCCCTCTGGTAATTGAATATTACACTTTGGTTTAAAGTGGTCATAAATAGTTCGCTCGGTATCTTTTTTTAAGCCTGTTTCACTTATTATAGTATAAACAAAATAGCATTTTAGATTTTTAATATAGGTCGTCACACAAGGATTCGTGTTTGTGCCATTTAAGTGTTGCATTAATCTTTCTTTAAGATTATCTGCCTGTCCAACATAAAAAACATAATACGGACCATCCGCTGATTTATATGACAATCTATATACGCCTGATACCGAAGGAACATTGCTAATAATTGACGATTCTAAGAATTGTAACTTTAACCAGTTTAAACTTAATTCTGTCATAAATAATTTATTAAAAAGATATTTTATAATACCAAAGTATTAAACTTTTTTCAATTTTTAGATATATCTTATCTATTTTTTGATTCAATAATTTTAATTTCTTCCTCCGTAAGTTTATATAATTTATAAACTTCTTCGTCTATTTTTTTGTCGGTTTTTTCGATTTCAGATTTTATTGAATTCCATTTTTCAGTATCTTCTTCAATTTTTTGCAAATCTTTATTAAGACTCAACATTTTATCCACTAAGCCAATAATTTGTTTTTGCTTTTCTTTATCACTTATGTAAATTGGAATTTCAAGAAGAGGTCCCTTATCAACTTGGAGTAAATCTCCTAATTTTTTACCTTTATTTTTTAACCAAAAGTATGATAGTTTTGAATTTAATACTCCTGTTAAATATTTTAAATTTATCCTATCAGTTTTTATAAAATTTAGAGCTCGAGAACCATAATACTCTTTTTCTGTATAGTAAAAATTTGGTGCTGTAACTCTTACTCCACAGACAATTTTGGGGCCAGTATTAAAAAATCTTTCCTCTCTTTCTCTATGTAAATAAAAATACGGCTTGTTTGGTGTACCATATTTTATTTTTGCCTCTTTAAGTTTATTCTCAAATTGTTTAAAATGTCTTTCAATATTTGGATAATTATGTAATTCTTTATCACCAAAATTTTTATCACTAATATAAAAAATGTAATTTTCCGATTCACCACTTTTATATTTACCAGATGCTGTAAAAAATGGTTTCAAGAATTGTATTTCATCTCTACTGTATTTATTAATTTCTCTTTCAAGAAAGTACTTATCTGGTGCCGCAACTATGCCTTGTCCAACTTCTTTTTCGTCTAATTTAAAATTTTTCTTACTTTCTATTTTATCAAAAATAGAATTAGATTCTTTTGTAGAGAAATTTATATTTTTTCCTATTAATTTTTCTGGTTCAATTTTAATTCTTTGTTTTTCACCATAAATACTACTAATCAATTTTCCTTCTTCAATATTTTTATCATTAAATCGTAGATATTCTACTATATATTTTTTATCTGGCTTTTTCTTCTCAAAAACATAAATCATAGTTTGAATTCCCGCATCAGTAAAAACTTTATAGTCACCAAAATCAATGAAAGCTTTAAGTTCTCCATCTTTTAATATTTTATCTCTCATAATACTTGCCCCTGCATTTGTAATCCAATTATTTGGAGCAATAAAACTCATAATTCCTCTATCTTTCAATAAATCAATGGAAATACAGGCAAACATCGTCCATAAATCCATTTTACCTTGATAATAGAGACTATCATGTAATCCCTTAAAAGCATCTTTGCTAACAAACTCTTTAATATATGGCGGATTACCAATAATTACATCAAAACCACCCTGTTTAAAAACTTCTGGGAATTCGTCTTGCCAATCAAAAAGTAAAGAATTGCCATTTTTGATATTTTTTAATGGAGAAAATTTTGTTCTTTCCGATAAAGCATTTATAAGCAAGTTTAATCTTGTGATTTCAACCGCTTGCGGATCTAAATCAACTCCATAAATATTCTCTTCAATAATTATCCGTTTTGATAACTTTTCGTCTTGATACCCAAATTTTTTATATTTTTCAGCGATAATATCAACTGCTTTTATTAAAAATGAGCCCGAACCACAGGCAGGATCTAAAACTTTTATCTTTTTAACATCTAAAACGCTGTGGCACTTTTCTAAAACAGGTCCAAGGGCATTTTTTACGATATAATCAACAATATAGCTTGGTGTATAATAAATCCCTTGCTCTTTTCTTTTGCTGGCATCTTTGGAAACTGTTGTCCCTTTTTTTGATTTTGATAAACGATGAGATAAATAATTTTCGTAAACGGCGCCTAAAACATCAGATGGCATTACTTTAAAATCATATTCGTAATAGCCCTCTTTACCATAAAGAATACTAATAACATCTTTTGTGGCTCCACTAAATTCTTCCCACTTCTCAAAAAAATGTTCTGAAAATAAATTTGAATTATAAAAAGTGTCTAACTCTCGAAATTTTTTAATCATCATTTCGTACAAAGTCCCTTTTTGCTCTTTCCTACCGTAATATTCCCTTACTAATGGCCTAAGTGTGGCTGGTTCAACTCCTCTATCTTCTGCAACCCTTATAAATAAAAGCCTGTCGAGTATTTTTTGCACGCCCTCGTCAAGGTCGTCGGAATTTACATTATTATTGCATTTACTTAAGTCATGTATCAAAATTTCTCTGCATTTTTGTAAATCTTTGTATAAAAGCGAGCTTATTGGCACTCTTTCAATTTTCTTTCCGTATTTATTAGCCTCTTTATCAAGTAAATCTTTTTTAAAGGCTTCTTTTGAAAGTAAATAAAGTTGGTCAAATTTTTCCACATACTCGCTATAATTAATCGTAAAAAATCTTTTATCTGAAAGATTTTTACTAATATCTTGCGCATTAAATAAAATAAGAGTTTCAAAATTAGTTAAAACCGCCCAAGTAGCTCCTTTATTAAAAGAATAACGGATTGCTTGATTGGCAAAATCTTCGCTATGCAAATCAACATTAAACTTTTTCGCTTCAAGATAAAATTTAATTCTTTCGTTTAAATAAAAACCATAATCTACTCTTTTTGAAGAGATTGTTTCTTCCAACGAAACTTCTTTTTTGTTGCTTATATCCCAGCCAAGTATTTCAAAAAGAGGTTCAATAAAACCTCTTTTTGTTTCCTCTTCGCTATACGACTTTAATCTACCAGAAGTTTTGACTTCCTCGTATCTATCGATAAGCTTTTGAATTTTCTCTTTAGCTTCTTTCTGCATGTTTTA
>CAYJQQ010000079.1:0-5128 GCA_964372285.1 uncultured Gammaproteobacteria bacterium
GTCATCACCTCTACGAGGAATGGGCAAAAAAACACGAAAAAGAATTGAAATCTGGTAAAGTCAAAAAACCAGACTGGTTTGTGTCTGCTAATGAACTGACGCCTGAAGACCACGTACAAGTTCAAGCAGTCATCCAAAAGTATGTCGACGCCTCAATCTCAAAAACGGTAAACGCCCCCAAAACTCATTCGGTCGAAGACGTAAAAAGACTTTACTCGATGGCATATAAGTTAGGCCTCAAAGGTATAACCTACATGCGGGAAGGCTCGCGCCCCGGCGTCCTGGAGAGAAAAACCGAAGAGAAAAAACCTGCCGAAGAAAAACCGCCGACTTACGCTGTCAAACCTAGACCCATGGTCGTCCACGGTTCAACCTATCGGATAGATACCCCTGTCGGAACCGCCTTTATTACGGTCAACACTAACGGCAACATGGAACCCTTGGAGGTATTTATCAATGTAGGAAAAGCCGGAACCGACGTCTATGCGATGGCTGCCGGTTTGGGGAGAACGATTTCCTTAGCTTTGCGATTTGCTTCAACGCTTTCACCTAAAGAACGGGTTAAAGAGCTCGTCGACCAACTTCAAGGAATTGGCGGAGCCAGAAGCCTAGGATTTGGTAAGGAGAAAATTCGCAGTTTGCCCGATGCCATAGCCAAAGTATTGTCGATACATTTCGGATTAAATGGCCACAGCCAAAAAACCATAGGCAACGGACAATCGACTCTAACTCCAGAGCTTAAACAGACAACGCAAGAAAAACCCACACTGGTATCTTCTATCTCTCAGCCAACGCTGATGCAGTCAAATAATACGGGACTTTTTGACATCTGCCCCTCCTGTGGTGAAGCCAGCCTTGCACACGAAGAAGGCTGCAAGAAATGCTATGCCTGCGGCTACGCCGAATGCTAATAAATGATACGAATCTACGAATTAATGCAAATGTTGCGAATATCCTAATCTTGTTAGTATAATCTGAATTAGCATATCTGTAGATTTGCATAGAAATTCGCATCATTCGTATCATATATGCCAATTTACACAAAAACGGGCGATCGAGGGACAACTTCCTTATATGGAGGAAAAAGGGTTTCAAAATCTAATCTACAGGTTGAGGCCTACGGATCAGTTGATGAACTCTCTAGCCACTTAGGATTCGCCGTCTCAAAACTTCCAAAAAAAGAAAAGATATTCTTACTGGAAATTCAAAAAGATCTTTACAAAATCATGGCTCATCTTTCCGGAGCAAAAGTAGAACTCAGTTATCTCGATTACAAAGTAAAAGTTTTTGAAAAGAAAATTGACGAGTTAGAAAATAAGCTTCCAAAGCTTACCCGCTTCATCCTCCCCGGGGGAAACGAACTTTCCGCCTGGTTCCACATATTGCGAACAGTCTGTCGTCGCGCCGAAAGAAAGGTAATAAGATATTGTGAATCATTAGAAATTAGAAATTGGAAATTGGAAATTATTCGCTATCTCAACCGTCTCTCCGATCTCTTCTTCACCCTCGCCCGCTGGAAAAATATGGGGAAAGATTTTATAACTTAATGTCTGTTATACTTATCTTTTAAAATGAAAAATAAGTATCTTTATATTGTAGGTGTCATAACTATTTTAGGAATTACATTTCTCATATTAAATAAAAATATTTTGTTTGAGTCTTCTGAAAAGCCGGAAGATAATAAACCAACAGAAGCGCAAAATATGAATACAGAACCGACACCCAAAATGTCAATCGATAAAACCAAAACATATATGGCGACTCTTAAAACAGAAAAAGGAGACATTGTAATTTCTTTAAACGCTAATAAAACTCCAGTTACTGTAAATAATTTTGTCAGTTTGGCAAAAAAGGGATTCTATAACAACACAACTTTCCACCGAGTCTTAAGCGGTTTTATGATCCAAGGGGGAGATCCCAAAGGCGACGGCACCGGAGGTCCGGGCTACCGTTTTGACGATGAACCTTTCGAGGGAGACTATACGCGAGGAACAATCGCCATGGCCAACGCCGGACCCAACACCAACGGCAGCCAATTTTTTATCATGCACAAAGACAACGACCTTCCTAAAAATTATGTCATCTTCGGAAAAGTAACAGAAGGCATGGATGTCGTCGATGCGATCGCCGAAGCCCCGGTTACAGAAAGCGCTATGGGCGAAAAATCAACTCCCGTGACCCCCGTGAAAATAGCAACAGTAAAAATAGTAGAGAAATAAGTCTTCGGAAATAGCAAGAATATTTATTATACCACTTCGTCCCGCTAAGCGGGACTTCGAGGTATTATACGATTAGATTATCTAAGTATGAATGTTTATACTATTTGGAAGGTTAAATGAGTAATAAACCCCGACGAAATCGCAGAAAAATTTATCAGTTTTGCCAAAGAGCAAAAATTTAGTTTTTGGAAATAAATAATTATGGGATGTTATTTATTTGTTGATGAATCTGGAGATCCGGGAGAACCTTTTAGGTCAGATTTAAAAGGTAACTTAATTTTAGATAATAGAGACAATAAAATTCCAACTGGAGCAAGCAATTATTATATTATTTCAGCCTTATGTGTTGATAGAATACAACTTCATAAATTAGAACATGATATTTTAGAAACAAAAAATAAATTTTCCTATCGCAGCGAAATTAAATCTAGCATAATTCCGCTTACTCTATATGAAGTTCTTTTAAAACTATTAGAAAAAAATTACCTCGAAGTTTACTATAGATGTATTGACAAAAAACAATACAGGGGCACTTTTGCAACGAAAGATAAAAACTCAAAACGCTATTTCCATAATGTATTTGACACATACAATACTGCCAAGGTAATCACGCGTTGTTGCTTAGATAACAAACTATTGAATTGCGAAATTGTTATCAATAGAGCAGACAGAAGATCTTTTAAGCCACTCTATAATTTTGAAGATTTCAATAATTATATTCGAAATAAAGTTAATACTTCTGTGAAACGAAGAGTCCATCATATTATTCATGCAGATTCAGAGTACGTTCTTTCGCTTCAATATACTGATCTTATCAGTGGCGCAATCAGGGATAGTTTTACAAAAAAGAATTTGAAACTGAAGGAAATAATTAAAAAAAATCTTGTTCAAGTAATGTGACGTAAAAAAATGAGCGGGCACCCAGACCTGGGACACGCTCATTTTGAGGATATATTATACCATAAGATAAGTCAAGTGTGATTTAGCTTAGAACACTATATCAATCTAAATATGACATTATCAATAATCCAAAAATCCCAACTTGAAGGATGGCTCTAACTCGATATTAAGGAGAGGTAAAAAAAGAAACTTGAAGAGATTATAGATTCGGCAAGCTCATTACAAGTTGAAAAAAACGGTAAAAACTAATTATGGGAATTCCAAGAAACAAATTTTACGTTTCAGCCCATGACGTGACAAGTTGCGCAAGAGGGGTTTATTATAAAAAGAAAAAGACTCCGTTACCGCTAGTTCATCCTAGAATAGCTGAAATCATGCAACTTTTCGGGAGATTAATGGAAAAGGGACAACAAATCCAAAAGATGGTAATGGAGGAGTGGCGCAGAAAGGATATTTTGGTAAGTCCAGAAAGATTCATCCCTTGGAATGATTACGGAATTACAGGAAAATATGATGCAATCGTAAGGGTAAACGGCGAATTTATTCTCTATGAAGTTAAAGGCGGCGGTAAGAGCATTTTTGAAAATAATTTCGAAAAACCGGAACCGTATGACGAACATAAAACACAAGTGATGATCTACCATTACTTCTTGAAGAAAAATTTTCCGCGCCTCAAAGCGCGCCTACTCTATGTTGAAAGATCTGGGGACAAAAGACTTGAGATTCCGATCCAATATGAGGAAAAGGATTTTTTAAGCGTTATCGAAAAAGCAAAAAATCTTCAAGAAGCATTAGAGCAAGACATTCTTCCGGAACCTGCTCCTACAATCACCTGGAGTAAATTTCAAAACAAAAATGATATAAATATGTCTGCTTTAACCTGCAAATATCATGCCTTATGTTTAGAGGACGACCACTGGTATCCCAAAGCCTTAGAAAAATTAAAATCCCTACAAATTAAAAAAATTTAAAAGAAACAGAATGACTATTAAAAATAGTATGGCTGATACAACTTTATTACTTCTGTATTCGTCCCATGGATATCTCCTCCCCAAAGAGTGAATTTGAATCCCACCTCATCATTCATCTTGGCTGAACCACCACCCCATTGTTCAATTAGTTTTGGGTCAACAAACGCTCTCCAAACTTTTTGTATAGACGCTTTGATCCGATAGGTCTGTTTAATAGTTTTCATTCGTTATCCTTATTATATAATTATAGTTTGACCTTGAAAAGTAGAGGATAGTATCTATGTTAAAACAAAATAGAAATATTCTGATCATTGCTTTAATTGCTGTAGTCAATGCATTAGGGTACGGGATCATTATTCCTGTTCTTTATTCTTATTCGATGAAATTCGGTCTTTCGGATTTTCAAAACGGGCTTTTATTTTCGACATTTTCCATATGTCAATTTATCTCAACACCCCTAATAGGCAGAATGTCTGACAAATATGGCAGAAGGCCGCTTCTTATCATCTCGCTTCTGGGAACTGTCCTGTCTTTTTTTATGATGGCTTTTGCTCCGAACTATTTATTTCTTTTTATTGCTAGAGCTTTAGACGGAATTACAGCCGGTAATATTCCTGTTGCTTCAGCGGTAATATCTGATACGACATCGCAGGAGCAAAGAGCTAAAGGGTTTGGAATCATCGGAGCTTCTTTTGGATTTGGATTTATTTTCGGCCCGGCAATATCGGCTCTCACCGTGTCAATATCGCCCTCTCTGCCTTTTATCATCGCCGGCATCATTTCTTTTTTTGCCGTAATTATCACCGCTATCTTTCTGCCCGAAACCAACAAACACATCGGCCAAGTCAAACGCGCTCCTCTTTTCAACTTTGTCAAACTTTTTCATGTCGTATTTGATGAAAATGTAGGTCCGACTCTGCTTATTACGCTTTTTTACGCGCTTTCGTTTTCTCTGATGATATTTGCCTATCAACCCTTTTCCATCAAAATTCTTCACCTCTCGGCCAACCAGATCTCGCTACTTTTCACCATGTTTGG